>JAYTRW010000202.1:0-15055 GCA_043745985.1 Methylotenera sp. | reverse complement strand
CATAAATCCCTACGTGAGAAAAAGCGGATTTTAATGTATTAAAAAACACTAAGTCGCCTGGTTGTAAATCATTTTTGCGCACAGACTTACCTAGTTGGCTCATCTCCAGTGCTGAGCGCGGCAAGCTCAAACTGGTGGCTTGCTTAAACACGTAACGCACAAAGCCACTGCAATCAAAACCTGTATCTGGCGAATTGCCGCCATATTGATAGCGAATTCCACTCAAGCTTAGCGCATTCATCAGCACTTCACTTGCACGAGTAGACCATTTTTCTGGGACTTCGCCTTCTGAACGGGCTGATAATGCGGCTTGCTCGTCAGTCGGCATTGCTTCATTGCCTGCAATAGTGTCAGCTGTCGCACACGAAGACATGGCCAAAACCAACATTAGGCACAACATAAAATGACTGATAAATTTTTGCATGTGTGCTGATTATAAGAATTTAAACAAAAAAAGCAAATTAGCGCTGATGTTTAAAACATTTTACTTAAAAGCAAACTTACCGTTAAGTGTTGAGTTTAAGCATAAAACATCCCATAAAACTTTCTAAGTCGTGGGATAATCATAGCCCTTATGAGTGAACAATCCATACGCCAAGTGTTTGAAAAAGACGGTACCTTAGCCAAGCATATCGACGGCTATAGCGAACGGTCGCAGCAGCTAGAAATGGCGCTGGCGATTGGTGAGGCTATTGAAAACAATACGCAACTGGTGGCTGAGGCTGGTACAGGCACAGGTAAAACTTTTGCCTATTTAGTTCCGGCGCTGCTTACAGGTGGAAAAGTCATTATTTCCACGGGTACGAAGAACCTACAAGATCAACTGTATAGCCGCGATTTACCTAATGTGCGTGATGCACTCAAAGTGCCTGTCACCGTGGCGATGCTTAAAGGGCGTGCAAACTATGTGTGCCATTATCACCTTGAGCGCGCAGAGCAAGAAGGTCGTTTTGCCTCGCGTGAAGATGCTAAATACGTGCATGTGATTAAAACTTTTGCTGAAAACACCAAAACTGGCGATAAGAGTGAGCTTAATTCTGTGCCAGAAAACGCCATGATTTGGGCAAGCGTGACTTCTACGCGTGATAATTGCCTAGGTGGTGATTGTGCTTATTACAAGGAATGTTTTGTGATGGAAGCGCGTAAGAAAGCGCTTGAGGCTGATGTGGTGGTGGTTAATCATCACCTGTTTTTTGCGGACGTGATGTTGCGTGATGAGGGTGTTGCCGAATTACTGCCAAGTGCTAATACTGTGATTTTTGATGAGGCGCATCAACTACCTGAGGTTGCAGGGCTATTTTTCGGTGAAGATGTTTCTACTAGTCAGCTGCTTGAACTGGCGCGAGATTGCACTGCTGCGCATTTAACGCTGGCTAAAGACTGCGTTGCGCTTGGCGATGCGATTCCTGTGCTTGAGAAAGCGGCTAAAGACTTCAGGCTGGTTTTCGCTTATGAAGGCTCGCGCTTGCCAGTACAAAAAGCTTTGACGCTAAAAGGTTTTGAGGAAGCTTTTGACCATATGCAAAGTCAATTGCAGACATTGGCGACTGTGCTTGAAACCCAAGCCGCACGCGACCCATTGTTAGAAAAATGTTGGCAACGAAGCGAGGCTTTGTGCGATTTATTTCGGCGTTGGAAGGCTGCGGAAAATAATAATTTGGTACGCTGGGTTGAGGTGTTTACTCACTCAGTACAGCTACATGCTACACCCTTAAGTGTGGCAGAAGGCTTTGGTAAGCAACTGAATGCACAACCCCGCGCTTGGATTTTCACCTCTGCGACATTGGCTGTAAAAAGCGACTTTAGTCACTATTTGGAGCGTATGGGTTTGCAGGATGCCAAAACAGGCTACTGGGAGAGCCCATTCAATTATCAAGAACAAGCTTTGTTTTATGTACCAGCGGAGATGCCTGACCCCAATAGTCCGTCTTACACTGCAGGTGTGGTTGCCGCAGCGCTACCTGTGTTGCAAGCCAGTGGCGGCCGTGCTTTTGTGCTCTCGACTAGCTTGCGTGCTATGCGAGAAATTCATGCTTTATTAAAAGAAGAGTTTGCTGAAAATGGCATAGAAAGCCCGTTACTACTACAAGGTGAAAGCTCACGTACAGAACTATTAGATCGCTTTCGTAAGCTGGGTAATGCCGTGCTGGTTGGCTCGCAAAGTTTTTGGGAAGGCGTCGATGTACGCGGTGAGGCGCTAAGTGTGGTGATTATTGATAAATTGCCGTTTGCTCCGCCAGATGACCCCGTGTTGTCTGCGCGCGTCGATAAATTGAATGCAGAAGGTAAAAATGCCTTTATGGAATATCAATTGCCTTATTCTGTGATTACCCTAAAGCAGGGCGCAGGTCGTTTGATCCGCGATGAAAATGACCGTGGCGTGTTGATGATTTGCGATCCGCGATTAATCACAAAGTCTTATGGAAAGCGTATTTGGCAAAGCTTACCGCCATTCAAGCGCACTCGAGCGTTGGCGGATGTTCAGGCTTTTTTTGAAAAAGAAGTTTGAGAGTTTACCTCAACTTTAAGTGTAACTTTTGGTTGATGAACTTAATAGTTTCTGGATTATCCCACTCTTGAAAACCGTGCACTTTTTCGATGATACGTCCATGCTCATCAACCAGAATCGTGAGTGGGATGGTATTCGCACCAAGCAAGTTTTCTAGACGTACATTACTATCCAGATAGTTTGTGAATGTAAGTTTTGAGTCTTTGATAAATGCGGCCGCAGCGATGGCATCATCATCAGTTGAAATGCCAATGACGTTAATTTGCTTACCGCCGAAACGGTGTGATAGGCGCTCTAGCGAGCCGATTTCCTCTCTACATGGACCACACCAACTCGCCCAAATGTTGATAATGAGGGGTTTGCCGCGATATGAAGAGAATTTCTTTGTGTTACCTGAAAAGCCATTAAGTGTGGCATCTGGCAGATAGCTTCCAATAGTAACTTCGTCTGGAGTGTTTGCAAAGGCATTATCGCCGATGCTTAATAAAATACTGAGTATCAAAATACTTAATTTCATCAACTTTTATAGTCCTTTTTTAATTTTATGCTTTGAATTTTGTATGACTATTTAGCTATGAGTGGACTGGCCGTAGTGAGTTTCCACCATAACGCCGATTTCTTTTAGAAATGGGGTCGGTAGAATACCTCTGGCACAAATGATGACGGCAATATTGGGGATTTCCACAATTGCCTTATCGGCTAATTCTATCAGTACAGTTTTTAAGCGAATTTCTTTCACGTTTGATTTTAACTTAACGTTAATTTTATGCGAGGCTTCTGCTTGGGCAAGTCGATCTCTATTTTTTACTTTGATTCTACCAAACGCTTTGGACTTCCCCCAATATTATAGACAAATATCAATGTCCGAATTGTTGTTGTTCAAACTGAACGGGGCTTAAATAATTTAAATAACTATGCCTGCGAACACGATTATAAAACACTTCGATGTAATCAAATATTTCTGCTTTTAGCTCCTCTCTTGTGTTGTAAGTTTTACCTCTAGTTTTCTCTTTCTTTAGGCTACTAAAGAAAGACTCCATGGCAGCATTGTCGTAGCAATTGCCATGGCGACTCATACTGGTCAAGAGGTTGTTTTCCTTGCACCATCGATTAAAATCATCACTGCCAAATTGGCTGCCTTGATCTGAGTGAATCACTACAGCCTGTTTAGGCTGTCTACGCCATTTAGCCATTAGCATCGCATCTAACACTAATTCAGTACGAATATGCGACTGCATACTCCAGCCCACGACTGCACGTGAGTACCAATCAATCACGACTGCTACATACAGCCAACCCTCATGGGTATAGCGTTGCGTAATATCAGTGACCCATGCCTCATCAGGGGCGGTTGCCACAAAGACTTGTCGCAACCGATTGGGCGCAGCAGTCGCTGGCTTACCTGCTTTGTAGCGAACACGACGATAGCCACGCACGGCATAGAGCTTGGCTTGCTGCATCAACTTAGCGACACGGTTCTCACTACACGTTAAGCCAGCAGCTTTGCTGTCACGGTAGATCCTTGGACTGCCGTAGATGTTGCCAATTGCGGCAAAGAATTGGTTGATTTCACCTAACAACACGGTGTTATCTAATGCACGGGCAGAGTCTGGATTGCTACTCCATGCGTAATAACCACTCCGATTCACATTGCGCACCCGACACATCGTAACGACCTTAAAATGCTTGTTGTGTGTTTGGATAAATTTGTACTTCACTCGGAGTGATTTGCAAAGTACACCGCGGCCTTTTTTAGGATTCCTCACTCTTCAGTGGCTCGTTTCAGTGCTTTATTCAGCTTCTGCTTTCCAGCGATATAAGCTTTTATCGGTGATGCCAAGTCGATTGGCAACTTTTACTGTGCTGTGAACACGCTCTGTAATTTGTTTGATTGCTTCAGCCTTAAACTCGGCTGTGTATCTGATGCCTTTCATGTGACTTCCTTTGTGTGATTTTAGACATTATCATCTGTCTACTAAATCGGGGGAAGTCCAGCAAATAGATACTCAATAGGTTGGCGTTATGTACACCATGTTTGCTGAGTTTTTATTATAAAAAACTTTACATTAAACCTGTAAAAATTTGAATTTTAAATAAAATTTATCCCCATGTTATGGGGTAGCAAGCTAGGAGTTATGAGTCTATCTAAAACGTTTAACCTTGTTTTAACTTCAATTTCTTTATTAGCCCCATCGATGGCGTATGCCGATAAAGTTCTCGATAAAGTAGAGGTTATTCAAGCTAAAAGCGAAACAGAAATACATATTGAGTTTTTAACGCAAGTTCGTTATTTAAGGAATGCGCCAGCAAATATTGAGACTGCCAGAGTTCAGATTTTTCTAGAGTTCCCAAAGCTCACTAAAGAAACATTGTCAGATCAGCGTGAATTTCGTAACTCGCCAAGTACAGCTCTAATCCCGAGCTTTACTGTTAATTATCCTGAGCAAAAGACTAACAGTATCGGTGTTAGATTTAAAAAACCAATCAGATTTAAAATAACACCAGATAACAGTGGTAGGGGTATTGTGATTCATATCACTAATGATAAGCCTGATGTCGTAGCACAATCTGCAATTAAATCTCCTTCAGAGCCCGTCATTGATCATGGGCCACAAGGTGATACTCCAGTTAAACCAGCAGGTATGAGTGATAATGATTATGCTGGTAAGTTAATTGTAGAAGCGCGTGCCCTAAGAGGTGTTGGTGATTACCCTAAAGCAGTGCAGTTACTGAATGCTGTACTTGGTTTGTCTAGTAATTCGTACTCTCAAGATGCTCAAGAGTTAATAGCCAATTCACGTGAGAAAATGGGTGAAATGGCAAAGGCAAAAGCAGAATACGAAACCTACTTGAAACTTTACCCAGCAGGTGAAGGTGCTGTACGTGCAGCTCAACGTATAGCGGTGATTGATGGAGCAAATAAGTTCAATACAATGGATAAATCTACGGTAGCTAAAAAGCTAATCCGTGAAGTTCATGAAAACACAGTATATGGTAGCTGGAATCAAATTATTATGATGCGCACAGTCACACATACCTTAGTACAAACAAGAATAGTAGTTCGCATGACCAGTCTCAGTTGGTGAGTGCGCTAGATTTGACAGCTCGTTTTCGTCAGAATGAATGGGACAACAGAATCGTACTGCGCAACACGCAGACTATGGATTTTTTAGGTAACAAAGTTGATCGAAACAGATTGCAAGCGGCTTATGTCGAAATTCAAAATAAAGAATCTGATTTTACAGCGCGTTTAGGTAGGCAAAACGGTAACTCTGGCGGGGTGTTAGGGCGTTTTGATGGTGGCTTGTTTCGCTATGGCTTATCACCAAAATATAAATTGAATTTTGTTGCAGGTACTTTAGATGAGTATTATATTGATTACAAACGCCACTTTTATGGTGTAAATCTGGATATTGGTCCAATCAATGAAAAGTGGAATGGTAATGCATTTTTCATCGGGCAAAGTGTTGATGATATGATAGACCGCCGTGGCGTAGGTGGTGAATTACGATACTTTGATTCAGGTAAGTCAATTTACTCGATGGTGGATTATGATACTTATTTTAACAAACTAAATACTGCGATGGTGCAGGGTAACTGGCAGACAACAGAGGGCACGAGTTATAATATGCTCATGGAAACTCATAAGTCACCAGTAATGCAGTTGGTTAATGCGCTCTTTGATCCTGCGTTTCAAAACACAACTTTTACCCAACAGCACCAACAACATTGCGCCAAGCGCTGCGTGTTGGTAGCAACATAGGAGCACCACATACTTTGACACAGTCGGGATTGAGAGATTACGCAATCAATCAAACTTTAGAAACAAGCCTTTTCTTGGTCGGCGCGACCCGCCAGTTTACCCCACGTTGGCAGCTTGGAGGAGACCTTCAATGGAACCGAGTTTCTGGTACTGCTGATGCAAGTGCTGGTGCTATAGCGCTCGCTGAAATAGCAGCTAAAGATAACGGCACTTTTTTAAGTGACCTTGATAGACTAAATCTTAGAAATTCATTTGCAGGTGGTAATACCTGTACCTACCATGTGCAGGCGGTAGGCATAGATACCTTATTTAAAGACGACACTTCAATTATTAGTGCAAGTTTTGTGGATGGACCAACGAGTCGTGTGAAGTCATTGGTTTTAACCAACGTAATGGTGCCTCGTGAAAAATGGCGTTTAGATAGCTCACTTAAATTTCTGAAAGTTGATTCAGATCCTTCGTCAGTTCAATACATTGTTGGACCCTCAATGAGGGCTAGCTATAAATTAAGTGAAAAAGCAACTATTGAGGCGGAATTAGGTTTAGAAGTAACGAATGAAAATAATGGTGATCCGTCTGTTGGCCATACTCGAACGTTCCGTGACTTTGGTTTTATCGGGTATCGTTTGGACATTTAATGCTAATAGCGCAGGGATTATCATGCTTGCGCGGTGACCGCTTGCTATTTAAAAATATAGGTTTGGAACTTAATGCAGGTGGCTTGCTCTATGTAGTGGGCGAGAACGGTAGCGGTAAAAGTAGTTTGTTGCGCATGCTGTGCGGCTTGTTGATGCCAGAAACTGGAGAAGTTTTCTGGGATAATAAAACCATCAAAGAAGAAACCGAAAGTCATTTGTCTAATCTCACTTATATTGGACATTTGAATGGTCTTAAAGATGATCTTACCGCGCTAGAGAATTTAACCATGAGCGCGCGTGCCGCAGGTAGTGAAGTGTCAGAGGATAAAGCGTTAGCGGCATTAGCTGCTATTGGAGTTGAGCGTTGTGCAAATTTGCCTGCACGCGTTCTATCGCAGGGGCAGAAAAGACGAGTGACGCTTGCTAGGCTTTGGTTGGCAGAAGGTCAATTATGGATATTGGATGAACCGTTTGCTGCGTTAGATATTGCGTCAGTAAGTAGACTGGCTGCAAAGTTAGGCGAGCATCTGTCTAGTGGCGGAATGGCCATTCTCACCACCCATCAAGATGTCACAATTCAAGCAAAGTCGACTCAAACGTTGAGGTTAAGTGAATGAACGGTGCATGGATGACCGTGCTGCAGCGCGATCTTTTACTGGCTTTCCGTAGACGTTCAGATGTTGCGACAACGCTATTTTTCTTCTTGATTGTATCTAGCTTGTTTCCGCTTGGCATTGGTCCAGAGCCTGCAGTGCTGAGCAGCATCGCACCAGGTGTTTTATGGGTGGCGGCGTTATTGGCTGGCATGCTTTCGCTCACACGTTTATTTGCGGCTGATTTTGCTGACGGCAGTTTAGAACAAATGTTACTTTCACCGCAGCCATTGACATTATTGGTGACGGCTAAGGTGCTGGCGCATTGGCTTGTTTGCGGCTTGCCAGTGGTATTGTTAGCGCCATTCATTGGTTTGCAGTATGCGCTGCCAAACGATGCATTATTCGTGCTAATTATTTCCTTATTGTTGGGTACGCCAGCATTGAGTTTAATTGGCGCAATTGGTGCTGCGCTTACATTAGGCGTTCGGGGTAGTGGATTATTAGTGGCATTATTAGTGTTACCTTTATACATTCCAGTGTTGATTTTTGGTGCTGGTGCAGTTGCGGCAAGTCAGCATGGTATGAGCGCACAGGCGCATCTTTCATTGCTGGCGGCCTGTTCTTTACTCGCTTTGGTTTTAGCGCCACTAGCTACAGCGGCTGCATTACGTATCTCTGTAGAATAAAGCGTAGGTAGAGTAAAATATGCGCGACTTTAAAATACAGTAAGCCATATATCCAAAATACAGAGCAATTTGAGCAAATAAATTATGAGCATTAATTGGTTTAAATATTCATCACCACAAGCTTTTTACCCGCTAGCAGGAAAAATGATTCCATGGTTTGCTTTGCTAGCCACAGTTTTCGCTATCGCAGGTTTGTACATTAGCTTTGCCGTTGCGCCTACTGATTTTCAGCAGGGTGAAGCCTATCGCATCATCTTCGTCCATGTGCCAGCAGCTTGGATGTCTATGGTAATTTATATCGCCATGGCAGGTTGGGCGGCGCTAGGGCTAGCCCTCAATGCACGATTGTCAGCCATGATGGCGCAGGCTTTAGCACCTACAGGTGCCATATTTACCTTACTTGCTTTGGTCACAGGTTCGCTGTGGGGCAAGCCTATGTGGGGTGCATGGTGGGTATGGGATGCGCGTTTAACTTCTGAGTTAATCTTATTGTTTTTGTATCTTGGCTTCATTGCTTTGCAAGCATCGATTGACGATCCTCGCCGTGCAGACAGAGCAGGGGCTTTGTTAGCGCTGGTTGGCGTGGTGAACGTGCCAATTATTTATTTCTCAGTGAAATGGTGGAATACCTTGCATCAAGGCTCTAGCATCAACATGGGGGCGGCGCCAAAAATGGCAGCGACTATGTTGATGGGGATGTTGCTCATGGCCTTAGCCTTTTGGATGTATACCGTAGTCGTTGCCTTGATGCGCGTGCGCTGCATAATGCTAGAACGTGAACGTTCATCGGATTGGGTTAAAGCGCTGTCAGTTTCTGCAGGAGGAAGATCATAATGCAATGGGCAAGTTGGTCCGCGTTTTTTAATATGGGCGGCTATGCATTTTATGTGTGGTTTTCTTTCGGTTTAACGGCACTTTGTGTCGTTTGGGAAGTCATATCCCTGCGCAAACGTAGCAAAGCGGCACTACGTTTATCTAAAATTTTGGCACAAGGTTAATATGGCTATAAAAGCACGACATAAACGATTTATTTTGATAGCGATTGGTTTGGCGTTGTTAGGTTTAGCCGCAATGCTTATTTTGAATGCTTTCCAAAGCAATATGGTGTTTTTCTACACGCCAACGCAAGTAGATAAAGGCGAAGTGCCGCACGGTACCGGTTTCCGTATTGGTGGCTTAGTAGTAAAAGATAGTTTAAAACGCCAGGATGATGGTTTAACCGTACATTTTTCTATTACAGATACCGCCAAAACAGTGTCAGTCGTTTACAAAGGCGTTTTGCCAGATTTGTTTAAAGAAGGCAAAGGCGTGGTAGCACAAGGTAAAGTGGGCGCAGATGGCATATTTATCGCTAGTGAAGTACTTGCAAAGCATGATGAAAACTACATGCCGCCAGAAGCTGCAGAAGCGCTAAAACGCGCTCAAGAACAAGGTAAAACTGTAGTGATGCCTAAGTAATATAATTTACAAAGTACTCGCTTGTGGCATATAGGTCGACTTAAAAACCGACCTATAAAAAGCAGGCTCATGCAATTATCAACATACTCTCAATTCAATCAACAAATAGATTAAATTCACTAAGGATATTAACGTGATTCCTGAAATTGGCCATTTCTCTCTCATTCTCGCTTTGCTGGTGGCGCTTACGCTAGGTAGTCTGCCTATCATAGGCGCTGCTAGAGGCAATATTGTGTGGATGGGTTTAGCTAGGCCGCTTGCGCGTGCACAATTTTTGTTGATTGCATTCGCTTTCTTTTGTTTGGCTTATGCATTCGCAACCAAAGACTATTCGGTCATGTATGTCGCTTCAAACTCAAATTCAAAACTACCTATACAGTTTCGTATTGCAGCAGTATGGGGCGGTCATGAAGGCTCATTATTGCTTTGGGCGCTTATTCTAAGTATTTGGACAGTGGCCGTGAGTGCATTCTCTAAGCATCTACCAGATGATATGCGTGCCCGTATCTTGGGCGTGATGGGCTTAATTAGCGTTGGCTTCTTACTGTTTATGCTTATGGTTTCAAATCCATTTGACCGCTTAATTCCAGCGGCTTTAGATGGTCGTGATTTAAATCCTTTACTGCAAGATCCAGGCATGATTTTTCATCCACCTATGCTTTATATGGGCTATGTGGGCTTTTCGGTAGCCTTTGCTTTTGCGATTGCAGCCTTGATTGGTGGGCAGTTAGATGCTGCTTGGGCGCGCTGGTCACGCCCTTGGACTACTTTGGCGTGGGTGTTTCTAACTTTGGGTATTTTAGGTGGTAGTAACTGGGCATACTATGAGCTTGGTTGGGGCGGTTGGTGGTTTTGGGATGCGGTAGAAAATGCGTCATTCATGCCGTGGCTAGTTGGTACTGCGCTTATTCACTCGCTAGCGGTAACTGAGAAACGAGGCAGCTTTAAAGCTTGGACAGTATTACTTGCTATTTGCGCATTCTCTTTAAGTCTTCTCGGAACATTCTTAGTGCGTTCAGGCGTACTGACATCTGTACACGCTTTTGCCACAGACCCAAGACGCGGCGTATTTATTTTAGCGTTTTTAGTGATTGTAATTGGTGGTTCATTGGCGCTATTTGCTTGGCGTGCACCAACCGTTGGTCGTGGCGGGAAATTTGATGTAGTTTCACGCGAGAGTTTTCTGTTGGCGAATAACGTATTGTTAGCAGTTGCGGCGATGTCTGTATTACTCGGTACGCTCTACCCCCTATTTCTTGATGCGTTAAATTACGGCAAAATCTCTGTAGGCCCTCCTTATTTTGATGCAGTATTCGCGCCACTCATGACACCTGCATTGTTCTTAATGGGCGTCGGCCCAATCGCAAGTTGGAAAAATGCTTCATTACCCGAATTAGCCATGCGCTTACGCTGGGCTTTTGGCGTGAGCGTTGCCACAGCCATCATCTTGCCGTTATGGTTAGGTAATTTAACGCCGATGATCGGCTTAGGCTTGTTCTTAGCTTTTTGGATTATCGCGACCACATTCAATATGGTACGCCATCGTTTACGTGGTGCGGGACAATCTTTGTCTTCACGCGTCAAAGCAGTTCCACGCGCTTGGTGGGGTATGGTGATTGCGCATTTAGGTATTGCCGTGTTTACTATAGGTGTCACCGTAGTTAAAGGCTTTGAGTCAGAAACAGCTGTACGTATGCTACCTGGCGATGTCGCGCATCTAGCAGGCTTTGATTTTACTTTTATAGGCATCGATGAAATTCAAGGACCAAATTACACCGCAAACAGAGGCCAAATTCGCGTGAGTAAAAACGGCGTTGAGCGCACGATACTCAACACTGAGAAAAGACTATATACCGTTACCAATATGCCGATGACCGAGGCTGGTATTAGCCCAGCAGTGGTTCATGACTTATACGCATCACTTGGCGAGCCGCTCAGTGATGGCGCTTGGAGCATCCGTATTTATCATAAACCTATGGTGGAGTGGATATGGGCGGGTTGTGCGCTGATGGCCTTAGGTGGATTGTTGGCATTGTCTGATAGGCGCTATCGCATGAAAAAGCGCAATAAGAATTCAAATGGCGCTGAATTAGGTCAAGAAGAGGTTGCGGTATGAAGCGCGCTTTATTACCGTTAATTATTTTTCTAGTGGTGGTCGGTTTTCTTTTTAAAGGTCTGTTTCTAAACCCTAGAGAAGTGCCATCACCATTAGTGGGTAAACCTGCGCCGCAGTTTAGCTTGGCTCGTTTAGATGCTACTGATAAAACACTAGATAAAACAACAGATAAAAACTTTTCCCCTAAAGAAATGTTAGGTAAGGTTTGGTTGCTTAACGCATGGGCATCATGGTGTGCTGCCTGTAAAGATGAGCATCCGCTTTTAGTCGAGTTATCAAAGTCAGACTTTGTGCCAATTATTGGTTTAGATTACAAAGATAATAATCAAGACGCGCAGCAATGGTTAGATCAGGCTGGCAATCCTTACGCAATCAATGCTGTGGATGCGGATGGTCGTGTGGGTATTGATTATGGTGTTTATGGCGTACCAGAAACTTATGTGATTGATAAAAAGGGCCGCATTGCTTACAAGCAAATTGGCCCAATCACGATGGAAGCGTTGCGCGATAAAATTGTTCCGTTAGTTAAACAACTGCAGGCTCAATAATGCTCAATAAACTATTAAATTTAGTAGCCGCTTGTTTTTTAATTCAGGCTTTAAACCTCAGTGCACAAGAAGCGCAGCCTATGCAAAATAACGCGGCTGTTGAAGTGCAAGTGCAGCGTTTATCTACTCAACTACGTTGCTTGGTGTGCCAAAACCAGACCTTGGCAGATTCGCATGCGGCACTCGCGCAAGATTTAGTGCAAGAGATTCGTGAAATGGCCGCTAAAGGCATGAGCGATCAAGAGATTATTGATTACTTGGTCGCGCGCTATGGCGATTTTGTGCGCTATCGCCCACCCCTTAAAGCGAGTACTGTTTTATTGTGGTTAGGGCCATTTGCCTTGCTATTAGTTGGTGGTTTTGGTTTATTTCTTCAATTGCGTAGACGTCAAACAATGGCCAGTGATGCGCCGTTGACTGCAGAAGAAACCCGTAAAGTACGCGAGTTACTCAATAAGTAATTCATAAAATAAGGAGGCATGATGTTGTTATTTTGGGTAGTTGTAATTGCAATGATAGTCGCTACGCTGGCGCTCATTCTGCCAGCTTTGTTAAAGCCAAGTAAGACTGTCACCACAGACACTAATGCTGAAAAGCGTGCAATTTTTCGTCAGCAGTTTGATGAAATTGCGCAAGATAAAACCAACGGCATACTCGATGCTAAACAGTATGAGCTTGCTAAAACTGAACTTGAGCGACGCATGCTTGATGAAATTGGCGCAAATAACGTTGTAACAGCTAACACCAAGCCAGACCGTGTATTGGCCTTGATTTTACTCATAGTACTGCCATTGGCATCATTGTTGATTTATTACAAAATTGGTAGCCCAGCAGCTATTAATATGCCAAATGAAGCTCAAACTATTGAAGAGCAAAGTGCAAAGGCGGGTGATGTAGAGCCGCTGCTGGTAGCAATGAATGCTAAGCTAGCGCAAAATCCAACCGATGGTAAAGGTTGGGCGCTATTGGCAAGAACTTATGGTGAGCTTGGGCGTACAGCTGATGCTATTCCAGCTTATGAAAAAGCCGTAAAAATAATTCCGAATGATGCGCAACTATTAGCCGATTACGCAGATGCTTTAGCGGTTTCGAATGGATATAACTTAGCAGGCAAACCAACAGAATTGGTGAATCAGGCTCTGAAGCTAGATCCGCATCATATTAAATCCTTACTGCTAGCTGCTGCGGCGGCAACTAATCGCAAAGATTACAAGCTGGCCATCATTTATTGGCAGAATCTGCAAGAAGAGTTACCAGCCGATTCTGACATCGCGCCTAAAGTAAAAGCTTCGTTAGATGAAGTGTATCGATTAGCGGGTATTAAAGCACCCGTAGCTAGTAATGCATCAACAGCGCCAGCCGCTCAAGGTGTCAGCGGAACCGTAAAGTTAGCACCAGCGCTAGCTGCCAATCTTGACCCTGCTGCCACGGTATTTGTGTATGCGCGTGCCGCACAAGGCGCCGCTATGCCACTTGCCATTGAGCGCACTACAGTAAAAGACTTGCCTTACACCTACCATTTAGATGACAGTAAGGGTTTAATGCCAACAAAAAAACTTTCACAAGCGAGTGAAGTGGTCATCGTGGCACGTATCTCTGAAACAGGCGATGCTAAACCGCAAGCGGGTGATTTACAAGGTACGTCAGCGGCAGTTAAACCGAATAGCGGCAAAGTTGATATTGAAATCAATGAACTGCTAAAGTAAGTTATTGCGCATTGCCCTTTAATGAATGATTAAGAAACATAAACAACAAAGATTATGACGATGCCAATAGAAAAAGACCTGACACCAAAGACCATTTACTTAAAAGACTATCAACCAGCGCCTTATGACGTTGCGCATGTAACCCTCAGTTTTACATTGTTTGAGGATAAAACAATTGTGAAGTCTGAGGTGTTGTACGTTAAAAATCCTGATAGTGTTTCAAATGACTTAATCTTAAACGGTGAAGGTCAGACGATTACCTCGGTTGAGCTTGATAACAAGCCGTTTGATGGCTACAGTGTCGCTGACGATACGCTGACCATCAACAATGCCAGTGAGAAGTTTACACTAACGATTATCTCCGAAATTGACCCAGCATCCAACACATTGCTTGAGGGTTTATATAAGTCTCAAGGCACCTACTGCACGCAATGTGAGGCGGAAGGCTTTCGCCGCATTACTTATTTTCAAGATCGACCTGATGTGCTCAGCACGTTTACTGTGCGTATTGAAAGTGATAAAAGCAAATATCCAGTATTGCTTTCTAACGGCAATCTCGTCGATTCAGGCGAAAGTGGTGATGGGCGACACTTTACCGTTTGGCATGATCCGTTTCCAAAACCTTGCTACCTTTTCGCTTTGGTTGCTGGCAATCTTGTGCGAGTTGCAGATACCTTTAAAACGATGTCTGGACGCAATGTCGACCTGCATATCTATGTTCGCTCAGGCGATGAGAAACAATGTGACCACGCCATGCAATCGCTGATTAAAGCCATGCAATGGGATGAAGAAAAATACGGCCGTGAATATGAACTGGATTTGTTTAATATCGTTGCCGTGAGTGATTTCAACATGGGTGCCATGGAAAATACCTCACTTAATATTTTTAACACTTCGCTAGTTCTCGCTCATCAAGATACCGCGACTGACAATGATTTTATGAGTGTCGAGGCCGTGATTGGGCATGAGTATTTTCATAACTGGACTGGCAATCGCGTGACCTGCAGGGATTGGTTTCAGCTATCACTCAAAGAA
>JAYTRW010000201.1:0-5092 GCA_043745985.1 Methylotenera sp. | reverse complement strand
TGCTCAATGACGGATGGTTACGACTGTTATCAGAATGCGCTGGCTGAGCGTGTGAATGGCATCCTTAAAGGGTGAGTTTTTATTAAACAAACCCAAGGGCTTGGCAGAAGCGAGAAAGATGGTGAGGCAATCCATCAAGATTTACAATGAGGTTAGGCCGCACTAAGCTTAAAATACAAAACGTCCGATGCAATACATCAGACATTTTTTAAATCACCTAAAACAGGTGAATAACTGTCAACCTATTTTAGGACGGGACAAGCATTAATCACTTACTCGCTGGCTACTGTCATACGCTCAATTAAAATAGAACCCACTTGTTTTGAGCCCTGTATGCAAACGTCATTGCCAATCGCAACAATCGTTTTTAGCATTTCAGCCATATTGCTGGCGATGGTAATTTCCTCAACAGCATGAACAATCACACCATTCTCCACCCAAAATCCCGCTGCACCTCGTGAATAGTCGCCAGTGACCATATTCATACCGCTACCAAGCAGTTCTGTAACCAACAAGCCTGTTCCCATTTTCTTCAGTAAGCCCGCAAAGTCTTGTGCGCCAGATTGTACAATTAAATTATGGTTTCCACCTGCATTACCTGTCGTTTGCATGCCTAACTTACGTGCAGAATAACTGCCCATCACATAACCTTGTAACACACCGTCCTTCACCAATTGCCGCGAATGCGTTGCCACACCTTCACTATCGAACGGGCTACTTGCTAAACCTTTTTTGAGATGAGGTTCTTCATAGATGTTAAGTAGTGGTGAGGCGACTTGATTACCTAAACTATCCAATAAAAATGAAGATTTACGATATAAATTACCACCTGAAATTGCACTAATCAGACTAGACATTAGTCCACTCGCCAATGGCGCTTCAAACATCACAGGCACTTGGCAAGTTTTAATCTTTTTGGAGTTCAAGCGTCTAATTGTTCGCTCACCAGCCTTCTTACCAATGGCAGCAGCAGACTCTAAATCTGCAGCCGCGCGGGCTGTGCTATACCAGTAGTCACGTTGCATATTATCGTCTGACTCGGCAATGACTGAGCAACTCACCCCATGGCGCGTACTTGGATAACCGCCTGTGAAGCCATGACTGTTACTGTAAGCAAAGTAGCCTGAACTGGTAGAAACGCTAGCACCTTCTGAATTAGTGATGCGCGTATCTACACCTAGCGCAGCAGCCTCACACTCTTTTGCGATGACGATGGCCTCATCTACGGAGATACTCCAAGGGTGATGCAAATCTAAATCGAGAGTTTCTTTCGCCATTAAATTAGCATCAGCCAAGCCACAAAACTCATCTTTGGCCGTGTATTTAGCGATATTGCAGGCTGCTGCTACTGTATCTTTAATCGCTAATGGACTTAAATCAGAAGTGCTGGCATGGCCTTTTTGCTGGCCAAAATAAACCGTCACAGACATGCCTTTATCGCGATTGTATTCAATGTTCTCAACCTCGTTCAAGCGCACTGAAACGTTTTGACCTATGCTTAAACTCAGCTCAGCTTCCGCCGAGCTTGCGCCTAAATCTTTCGCCACTTTAAGCACGTCTCTCGACATTTGCTTAATTTCATCTAAAGAATAACTAAATCCAGAATCTGCCATAACTCTTCTACTATAAAAATACACACAAAATACTAAAGGAATGTCTATCAACATCTAGGCTGTTATAATACCGCACTATGAAACCTCAAATATCAGCAAAACCTAAAAAGACCGCGAAAGACCGCGAATTAGACAATGAATTCAACAAGCAAGTTGAATCAGACGTTGACGAGCCTATTAGCAAAACCAAACTCAAAGCTGAGGCTGATGCGCAACAAGCGCTTGGCGTTAGATTATCTGAGTTGCCCAAAGATAAACTACTTAAGTTAGACTTGCCCGATGCCGTCACAACTGCTGTGCTCGATACTAAAAAAATTACGGCGAATGGCGCGATTAGGCGCCATCGCCAATACTTAGGTAGATTGATGCGGGAGCTAGATAATGCCCCAATTCTTGAACAATTAGCGCGCTGGGATGGTAAACATACTGCCGAAAATGCTTACTTTCATGGCTTAGAGCGCTGGCGTGATCGCATGATTGCAGACAGCAATGTGCTTTCTGAGTTTATGGCGCTACATCCAAAAACAGATAGCCAGCAATTGCGCACCTTAATTCGGAATGCACAAAAAGAGCTGGAAGCCAATAAACCGCCAAAGAGTAGTCGTGAGATTTTTAAACTGCTACGTGAAATCACGCAAGAATCTCCCGACAATAGTGATGCTGATGCTAGTTATACGCCTACAGACGAGTTAGACCCTGACAACTAAGCCATAATTGCTCGCCAATCAATTAATAAAATAAAAATTTAGCTAAACAAAATGGAACACTCACCCGCAATTCTGCACGCCAAAGAACTGCTTTTTTTGCTGGGCATGATATTAGGCGTTGGCATGTTGACTGGCTTTATCGCACGCTGGTTAAAAGTGCCAGATGTTGTCATGTTTTTATTGGCGGGGATGGCGCTAGGTGGCGCGGGACTTGGCATTATTGATGTAAAAGTAGATTCGACCCTTAACCAATTGCTACTTATTTTTGGTTCTTGCTACATACTATTTGATGGTGGCGCTAGCGTGCGCATTAATGTACTCAAAGGCGTATGGCCAACATTAGTCTCTTTAGCCACGTTTGGGGTACTCATTAGCGCAGTAGTCACCGCATTTGCCGCGCAATTCTTTCTACATTTACCGTTTATATTTGCCATGCTACTCGGCGCGGTTATTGCCTCTACCGACCCCGCGACCTTGGTACCAGTATTTCGCCAAGTAAAAATTCGTGCAAAAGTCGCACAAACCGTGATGAGCGAATCAGCTTTTAACGATGCCATGGGTGCAATACTTACTTTTGCAGTTTTAGGCGTTGCTCTGTCTGGCGGTAGCTTTTCAATTAGCCAGAATTTACTGTCGTTACTACAGCAATCATTGCTAGGTGTTGTTGGCGGTGCTATTTTGGGCTATTTAGCCGCTATGTTTATTGCCCATGAAAAATACAGCTTTCTAGCTGAGTACGCGCCAATTGTGACCATTATGTCTGTCGCAGCAGCTTATTTAAGTGTGGACAATCTCCACGCCAGTGGCTTTATGGCGGTGTTTGTATTTGGCATGGTCTTAGGTAATAAAGATTTGCTCGGCTTTAAAATGGAAGAAAACGAAGAAAACAAACTTGAGGATTTCATCCTCACCACATCGCTGATTATGCGAATATTTATTTTTGTATTACTAGGCTCGCAAGTTAATTTTGCACTACTTCAACAATACTTCTGGCCTGCATTAGCGGTAGTCATTGTATTCATGTTAATTGGTCGACCGCTAGCTGTATTTGCTTGCGCCTTACCCGATAGGCGGGCCAAATGGACGATTCAAGAGTTGCTATTTATGTGCTGGGCGCGTGAAACTGGGGTAATTCCTGGCGCATTGGCAGGCATACTGGTTGGCATGAAAGTACAATATAGCGATGTGATTGCCTCAGTGACTTTTATGGCAATTTTATTGACGATTTTATTGCAAGCTACGACTACCAAGTGGCTTGCTGCTAAGCTAGATTTATTAGAGGTATAAACCTAGCTATCATTTGAGTGCGTGAATGCTACTTCCGTGAATTCAAAGCGACCGTAGTTTTAATATCCTCATCTCCATGGCGGAACACAACATCGACTGTTTGTCCTTGATAACGCTTGACTGCTGCAAATAAATCATCAGCTTTTTCAAGTGTGACATCTCCTATTTTAAGCAAAGTATCACCTGTGAAAATTTTAGCTTTAGCTGCTGGAGACTCTTTAATCACGGCAATAATTTTTAGTCCCGGCAGTGCAGTACCTTCCTCTGCTGGGTTAGCCGAAGCTTTTACCAACTTAATGACGTGTACGCCAAGCAAAGGCATTGGCACTTTTGCCCAATAACTAGCGTAATGAATGGTTTTCTCATTTTTAGCATTCTCATCATTGGCTTCTTGCATCATTTTATTGCCATCTTCAGTGCCATCCATATTCACCATATTGGTCGTCAGTGCGATTGGTTTATCAAAAACTAAAACACTATCAGCTTTAATTTTATTTCCAAAAGCTTTAGCTAACTCTACTGGTATTTTTGCCGAAACAAACTCTGACGTGCCCATCATATCGTAACCATTTTCCAGCATACGCGTGGTATCGGCTTCTTGATTTTCACCTATCTCTAAACTGGTGTCAGGTGAAGCTTTTAGGGATTTAAGGTCAGGATCATTTTGCTCTTGATACTTCTCTTCAAATAAATTTGACTTAGCCTTCACTAGATCAAAGGCATGTGCTTTGGGCGCCAATAAAACAGCGCCTAAGCCCAGCAAGCTCAATAATATCAAGCTGCCAGTCATTTTCTTCTTTAATACTTGCGTACGTGTTTGATTTTTTAGATTGAATGGCGGGATATTTGACTGCATAAAATGTCCTTTACGAAGTTAATGTTATGATTAGATTTTTACATATTACTTACGACACGCTAATGACAAAAGAATTCATTAAAATTGGTTTAGTTTCAATTAGCGACCGCGCAAGCAGCGGTGTGTATGAAGATTTAGGTCTGCCTACACTCAAAAATTGGCTTGATACCGCGCTAATTACACCTTACCAAATGATTGCACGATTGATTGCCGATGAGCAAGATGAAATTGAATCCACCCTCATTGACTTGGTTGATAGTGAAGGCTGCAGTCTGATTTTAACCACAGGCGGCACAGGTCCAGCCTTGCGCGATGTAACACCAGAGGCAACAATGGCTGTTGCTGATAAAGAAATGCCTGGTTTTGGTGAGCAAATGCGTCAAATCAGTTTAAATTTTGTGCCTACTGCGATATTGTCACGTCAAGTTGCCGTAATTCGCAAACAATGCTTAATCATCAACTTACCGGGTCAGCCCAAAGCCATCGCACAGACGCTAGAAGGCCTAAAAGATGAAGCTGGCAATACCAAAGTGCATGGCATATTTGCCGCTGTGCCCTACTGCTTAGACCTGATTGGCGCGCCTTACATTGAAACTAACGAGCCTTTAGTTAAAGCATTTCGTCCAAAG
>JAYTRW010000200.1:0-1543 GCA_043745985.1 Methylotenera sp. | reverse complement strand
TGCCAGATCGTTGCCGCCCGTAGTCAAGCTTACTTGGGTAAATGGATCTGCAATCTGCTTCCACTCACCAAATGCTACTGGGATAATTTTATCAAGATCTGGCATGGTGCTTACAGCATGCGAGGTTGGGGTTAACTTAATTGCAAATAATGCCGCTATGATCAAAAGCATTGCGACTAGCAAGCTTTTTCTTTGTGTTATTTGAGGGAAAATGAGCATATCTAGCTTCATCACGTTCACTAACCCTTAAGCGCTAAAGTCGATCGCTTTTCTAGCTTACTTGTAATGTATCTTAATGTGCTATCCACGCCAATAATCAGCATTAATGCGGTCATAAATAAAAACATACCTGAAAATTGATGTACAAAGCCTTGTCCTGCTTCATCCCCCCAATAAAAAGTGATCAGTGCTAACACGATTACCCTGGTGACGTTTGAGGCGAAAGATATCGGTACAATCAATGTGGCTAGCATTGCATTACGCATGGGCGACTCATGCCTCATTACATTCATATAGAGTAAGCCTAGTGCCTCTAGCGTGAATAGTGAGTTTAGGCCCGCGCATGCATCGGCAACCAATAACTGATATTGCCCAATATAGATAATCACCCCATTTCTAGCCACTGGGTAATCCATTTGATACAGCAAATGTTCAGATGCATAAGATACAGCCATCTTCATTGGTTGTGTAATGATATCAATCACTGAAGGTGGTAGCGGCACCATGAAACACATAAAAAAGAATGCAAACCAAAGGTGTTTAACTATGCCAACTCCAAAAAACATAAGCGTTAATGCAAGCAATACAAACACTAATGAACCTACTTCAAAAATATAGAGCGATTGAGATCGACCAATAGCATAAAGTACACAGCCAATCACTAAAACAGGCCAACCTAACTTTGGGGCGGGGATAATAGGAATTTTAGTGTTGGCTAATAGCTTGGCCTTGTAGTAGAAAAACCAAAGCGCTACTGCAAATACAATTGGGCCATGAGCCTGTTGATCTGTTTTCCAAATGCCATGAAATAAATCATAAAATGTGGGTACATAAACAACTAAAAGCCCAAGCAATATTGTTAGCAATGGCAATAGCGGCATTAGGTTGCTTTTGCTTAAATTTGAAGCTGAGTAGTTAATGGCTATTTTCCAAATGTACTACGATTGTATTGCTGCCTAAACTTACATTCATTTTAGACACTTAAAAGTCGTTAACCACAGCCCCAACAATTTGAACGCCAGCAAGCGTTAGTTGATCGCGAATATTGGTTAAATCTGACAGTCGCGTTTGATTGAGCCTTGATGTTAGCAATGCACCTTCACAGCGGCTTGCTACAGTTTGCGCATCAGAGGTTTCAACTGCAGGCGCGGTATCGACTATCACTACATCATAATGTTCGGTTGCTTGTTTCATAAACTCTACAAAGTTAGAACGACTTAGTAGCTCTTGTGGATTTGGCGGTACTGTACCTGCACCTAACACGGTTAAGTCTACAAATGAATCTACTTTTCTCACAACCTCAAGACCTGCGCGACCCACTAAA
>JAYTRW010000199.1:0-5114 GCA_043745985.1 Methylotenera sp. | reverse complement strand
TTGAAAGAAATCGAATATCGCTACAATCACAAAAACGATAACGTCTTTAAACTACTTTTGAAACTCTACTTTAGTTACGTTTCACCCTAATTACCAATTTTTAATTAGCGGTTTATCTCAAAATTCCAATTGATTAACACTAATTGAGCATTTATTTAAAACGGCAATTCAAATAAATGCTCGCTACTAAGCTAAATTATTACTGACCTAGGCGTCTACCATAACTCACCGCATAAGCTGAAGGACGAGCTAATAATATTGGATCATCAGAAGCATCGATACCATCCACTAACACCAGCGGATTAAACATCGTCGCCTTTTCAAATTTTACGCCATTAGCATCTACATTTTTAATTGTAAGCGTTCCTAACTCAACTTGCTTTCTTGTTTCTGGCCATACCACTGTAGGGTCGTTCACAACATCCCCTTTATCAGCCAATTGCACCGCAATTTTGAATTTAGCTGGGGCTTTGCTTAAACGCACAGGCAGCTCATCCATCAAGTAGTTTGGCGATTCTTTAGCGGCCTGCTCTTTTGTTAAAAACTCTGCGCCGTTAATTGGTGTAATACGGTAACGACCATACTGCGTTTCACCTTTTGCATTAGTAAATTTAAATGCGTTTACGCCATAAAAGCTTTCTGTAGCAAAACTAACAGGCGCTGGTTTCGGCATTTGCACGAAAGCCAGTGCGGCTGGATGTGACCCTAAAAATTGTTCAACGGGTGTTGGTTTTGCAGCGTCTAGGCCGCTCGTCGCTATTGAGTTGAGTAACCCTAAAAAGTCTTCAGGTTTTGCCGCAGGAAAGCCGTTGGTAGAAATGCTCACAATATCCGTATATGCGCCATCTGCTAACTGAAAACGAATGGCGATACCTTTAGGAAAAGCATTGCCATCCGCATCTGGAATAGTTGGCAAACCTGTAGCATCTGAAAAACGCACAGTCACTGGGCTAGGTTTGGTTTGCAAATGCACCGCTTTACTTAAACTGGCAGCAGACTTGGCAGGGACAAACTCACCTTGTACGACAATGCCTTTTGCATGATTAGCACGATAGCCCTGGTACGGACCACCTGATAATTTGGTAAGTGTGTTAACAATCTGCTCCACAACCGGTTTGTCACTTTCAGCAGGATTAGTATCTTCCGCATAAGCATTAGAAATGCTCAACACGAGCATTGAGAGTACTAAGCCATTGATATTTAATAATGAGCGCTTTGTGTTCATGATGTTCTCCTAAGTTTTAATAAAGTGAAATGTATAAAGCTAATGCGTATATTCTAATGACGATGTTACTAATTTATTAATCAAACTAGTTCTTAATATAATGAGTTGGCTATTGAGCTCTTTCAGCTCAGTTAGCGTACAACCTGTATTGCAGGCAATTTGTGTATGAACATCCGCCGCCTGAGCTTGCAGCAATTTACCCTGCTCTGTGAGCGTTATAATGACTCTGCGCTCATCTTCGATGGCGCGTTGGCGTTTAATTAAACCCAACTTCTCTAAGCGCTTAAGCAGTGGCGTTAGCGTGCCAGAGTCAGAAAATAATCGCTCGCCGATACTATTGACGGTCACACCATCTTTTTCCCACAGCACTAATAGCACCAAATATTGCGGATACGTCAGCTTGAGCTTTGCTAACAAAGGTTTATAGGTCTTTGTCATACTCAATGAGGCTGAGTAAAGCGCAAAGCACAGTTGCAAATCTACATTTAAGACTTTAGCTGTTGAAGCGCTATCTTGAGGTGACGTTATATTTTTCATTGCTTTATTTTTCATTACATTTAATTTCTATGAGACAAATAATATATCACAATTAAATTGTGTGCAATATAATTGTGATATATTAAAAATAAGCTTGAATTTATATATAAGTAAGCAATGTATAATGTGGTCTTTAGTAAGCTACACAAATTCAAGCGATGTAAATTACGCTACATCTGCATTCGTCACCCAATTAATAAAACAATCCTGAATGTCTTAATAAAGACTCACAGCACTGAAAGCAACAGAATCATGCCTTACATTACATTAGATAACGCCTCACTTGCCTTTGGACATCACGCACTTTTAGACAAAGCTTCATTTCAATTGGATGCTGGCGAGCGTGTAGGCTTGATTGGCCGTAATGGCGCAGGCAAATCCAGCTTATTAAAAGCTATCGCAGGCACCATTAAGTTAGATGAAGGCACCGTATGGCGCTCACCAAGCGCACGAGTAGTTTATGTGCCGCAAGAGCCTGAGTTAGATACCACACACACGGTATTCGAAGCGGTGGCTGAAGGTTTGGGTGGCTTGCAACAAACCATTATTGACTATCATCAAGTCACCCATGATATGGGCATGCCAGATGCAGACATTGATGCTTTGATGACTAAAATGCAGCATCTACAACATGATTTAGATACGCAAAACGGCTGGGCAGCGCAGTCACGTGTTGAAACCGTGCTAAGTCGCTTGAACTTAGATGCCGACGCGCTAGTTTCCACCTTATCAGGCGGTTGGCGTAAACGTGTTGCCTTAGGCCGCGCATTAGTAGCTGAACCTGAAGTGTTATTGCTGGATGAGCCAACCAACCACCTTGATTTAGAAGCGATTGAATGGCTTGAAGAGTTATTGCTGAGCTTTAACGGTTGCGTGTTATTCATCACCCATGACCGACGCTTTTTGAATAGGCTTGCGACGCGCATTACCGAATTAGACCGTGGCATTCTCACAGACTTTGTCGGTAATTTTGCAGATTATCAAATTAAAAAAGAAGAATTAGTGGCCGTTGAAGAAGTTCACGCAGCTAAATTTGATAAGTTTTTAGCACAAGAAGAAGTGTGGATACGTCAAGGTATTAAAGCGCGCCGTACCCGTAACGAGGGCCGTGTGCGCCGTTTAGAAGCGCTACGCTTAGACCGCGCAGCTCGTCGTGAGCGCCAAGGCAATGTAAAACTGAATCTAGATGCGGGTGAACGCAGCGGTAAATTGGTAGCCGAACTAGACAATGTAAGCAAAGCTTACGGCAATAGAACGCTGATTAGCAACTTTAGCACGCGTATTTTACGTGGTGACAAAATCGGCCTACTCGGCCCGAATGGTATTGGTAAAACCACCCTACTCAAGCTTATTTTAGGTGATATTGAAGCCGATAGCGGCAATGTGGAACGTGGTACCAAAATCAACGTCGCTTATTTCGACCAAATGCGCGAACAGCTAGACGAAGAAGCGACACTAGCAGATACCATTAGCCCAGGTTCGGACTTCGTAGAAATCGGCAATGAACGTAAACACGTCATCAGCTATTTAGAAGACTTCCTATTCCCGCCACAACGCTCACGCTCACCCGTGAAATCGTTGTCTGGTGGCGAACGTAACCGCTTATTACTCGCTCGTTTGTTTGCCCGCCCTGCCAATGTATTAGTGCTAGATGAGCCAACGAATGACTTGGATATTGATACGCTAGAACTGCTCGAAAGCTTGCTGCAAGAGTTTGCAGGCACACTATTCTTAGTCAGCCATGATCGTGCGTTTTTAGAAAATACCGTGACGCAAGTGATTGCCTTTGAAGGCAACGCGGTGCTCACAGAGTTTGGCGGTGGCTATGATGATTGGCAACGTTATACTCAGCAACGCCTTGAGGATAAAAAATCACAACAAGCTCAAGCAGCTAAATCAAATGCAAAGCCTGCCAACACTACGCAAGCTAAACCGAGCTCAAAACTAAGTTTTAAAGAAGAAAAGGAACTGGCAGCAATACCAGCAGAAATTGAGAAGCTAGAGTTAGAGCAAGCAAGTATCAATAAGCAACTGGCTGATGG
The DNA here is from genome assembly GCA_043745985.1 of Methylotenera sp. Taxonomy (GTDB): domain Bacteria; phylum Pseudomonadota; class Gammaproteobacteria; order Burkholderiales; family Methylophilaceae; genus Methylotenera. The sequence continues at coordinate 1,310 of JAYTRW010000199.1, read as the reverse complement.
CGAACTCTATAAGTCACAAGCTGCATTAGTCAAAACATTGCAAGCTAGACTTATCGAAATTGAAGGTTTGTTAGAAAAATCGCTAGCTCGTTGGGAAGAACTAGACGCTAAAAATCTGTAATATTAAGATGCTACAAAGAGTCTGAAGCTATCAACGCAGTGGCATTTTTTTTAAAATGTCACTGCTTGAAAATATACTGTTAGCTTGACGACTTCTTATCTTTTTTATCTTTTTGGTTCATTTCGATTCGCTTTTCACGCCATTCGGTTAACTGCTCATCATCAAGCTCAAGCTGTTTGGTTTACCGCCAAAAGACTATGCCGTAGGTTCTGCTATCAACAATGCAGTGCGCCAGATTGGCGCAGTCATTGGTGTCTCAATTACAGTACTTTTACTGGCAAAGTCACCGCTACAAATTTCAGATTTTAAACCTACATATTCCATCCATATTGCTTTAGCGTTGATGACAGCGATGTTATGCATACCTATTAACACGCACCCTAAACAGTTATCAGATAAAGTTAAATAATTAAAAGAATCATCATATGAAAAGAATTGTTGTTACAGGCATGGGCGCAGTGAGTCCTTTGGGGGCGGGTGTTGATTTAGCTTGGAAACACTTGCTAGAAGGTAAATCAGGCATTTCAACACTACCGAATGAATTGGCTACTGGTAGCCCTGTCACTATCGCTGGCTGGGTAAAGTCCAGCGAAGAAGATCCTGTATTTGGCGTCGATTTATTGAAAATCATTAGCTCTAAAGAGCTACGTAGAGTTGATAGATTTATCCAATTTGCGTTGATAGCCTCAGAAGAAGCCATCAATCAAGCTGGATGGAAGCCACAAAATGAGCTGCAAAGTGAGCGAACCACTACCATCATTGCTTCTGGAATAGGTGGTTTCCCCTCCATTGCAAATGCCGTACGCAAAAGTGAGCAAGAAGGTGTTGAAAGGTTATCGCCTTTTACCATTCCTTCATTTTTAGTCAACCTTGCGGCGGGTCAAGTAGCGCTTAAACATCAATTTAAAGGACCACTTGGCGCACCTGTAACAGCATGTGCAGCAGGCGTTCAAGCCATTGGGGATGCTGCCAGACTGATACAGTCAGGTGAAGCCGACATTGTGATTTACGGCGGTGCAGAAGCCTGTATCGATAAAGTGAGTCTTGGTGGCTTTGCAGCAGCCAAGGCGCTCAGTACAAATTATCTTAATTCTCCAGAGTTGGCTTCCAGACCATTTGATGTGAATCGTGACGGCTTTGTGATGGGTGAAGGAGCAGGCATCTTGGTGATTGAATCGTATGAACACGC
>JAYTRW010000198.1:0-1547 GCA_043745985.1 Methylotenera sp. | reverse complement strand
AACGCATTTATACAGGATTTCACAATGACAAGTACCCAGCAACGCGCTGAATTACAACGCCAAATTTGGCAAATTGCGAATGAGGTGCGTGGTGCGGTAGATGGCTGGGATTTTAAGCAGTATGTATTAGGCACTTTGTTTTATCGTTTTATTAGCGAAAACTTTGCTAGTTACATTGAAGGCGGCGATGAAAACGTCAATTACGCCAAGCTCGCCGATAATGTCATTACTACAGAGGTCAAAGACGATGCCATTAAAACCAAAGGCTACTTCATCTACCCCAGCCAGCTGTTTGCAAACATTGCCGCCAATGCCAACAATAACGCCAACCTAAACACCGATTTAGCCACTATATTTTCCGCCATTGAAAGCTCGGCCAATGGCTACCCATCTGAATTAGATATTAAAGGCTTGTTTGCCGATTTTAATACTACAAGTAACCAACTGGGCAACACGGTCAAAGACAAAAGCACGCGCTTAGCCGCCGTACTAAAGGGTGTAGAAAAACTTAGCTTTGGCCAATTCGACGAAAACAAAATTGACCTGTTTGGCGATGCCTATGAGTTTTTAATTTCTAACTATGCTGCCAACGCGGGTAAATCAGGTGGCGAATTTTTCACCCCGCAACACGTTTCCAAGCTTATTGCACAGCTGGCCATGCACAAGCAAACTACTGTCAATAAAATTTACGACCCCGCCGCAGGTTCAGGCTCTCTTTTATTACAAGCCAAAAAACACTTTGATGCCCATATCATTGAAGATGGCTTTTTTGGCCAAGAAATTAACCACACCACCTACAACCTTGCGCGTATGAATATGTTTTTGCACAACATTAATTACGACAAGTTTCATATGGCGTTGGGCAACACGCTGTTAGATCCACATTTTGGCGATGATAAACCCTTTGATGCCATTGTCTCTAACCCGCCGTATTCGGTGAACTGGATTGGCAGCGACGACCCAACCCTGATTAACGATGAGCGCTTTGCTCCCGCAGGCGTGTTAGCACCTAAATCTAAAGCCGATTTTGCTTTTGTGCTGCATGCCTTAAGTTATTTATCTAGCAAAGGCCGCGCGGCGATTGTTTGTTTTCCTGGTATTTTTTACCGTGGTGGTGCCGAGCAGAAAATCCGCCAATATTTGGTGGATAACAACTATGTAGAAACCATTATTTCTTTAGCGCCTAACTTATTTTTTGGCACCTCAATCGCTGTCACTATCTTGGTGCTTTCTAAACACAAAACTGACAACAAAACGCAGTTTATTGACGCTAGCGGCCTGTTTAAAAAAGAAACCAATAACAACACGCTCACCGTTAAAAATATTGAACAAATAATGGCAACATTTGACGATAAGGCAGATGTTGAATACTTTGCAAAATCGGTGGAATACGATGCGATAGTCGCCAACGACTTTAACCTATCGGTAAGTTCTTATGTGCAAGCCGAAGACACCCGCGAAGTGGTTGATATTACTAAGCTGAACGCCGAGCTGAAAATCACGGTAGCAAAAATTGACCAGTTACGCACAGAGATTGATGCCATTGT
>JAYTRW010000197.1:0-5117 GCA_043745985.1 Methylotenera sp. | reverse complement strand
GTACTTACTCTGTTATCTCACCTGAAGGATGTGCTTCAATCCTTTATAAGAGCGCGGATAAAGCTTCAATCGCTGCAGAATCTCTGGCAATCACAGCTCCGCGTCTTAAAACATTAGGTTTGATAGACCGCATTGTGCCTGAACCATTAGGCGGTTCGCATCGTGCGCCAGAAGTGGTAATGGAAACTTTGCGCGTTGCACTAAAAGAAGAGCTTGCCAAATTAAAGCCAAAATCAATTAAAACTTTACTGGTTAGCCGTTATGAGCGCTTAATGGGCTATGGCAAATATAAAGAAGTTGCTGAAAAATAGCAAGAAGGTTGCTGGTCTTATAGCCCATCCTTTAGTTTCGCAACTCAATCAATTTCTAAGTCGCCACTTAAAGCCCAATCAGCGTGTGCTGTTGGCCTTAAGTGGTGGTTTAGATTCCTCAGTGTTGCTGCACCTACTTGCTGGAGCCAAACTAACTATCCCTTACGAGTTACATGCCATGCATGTGCATCATGGCTTGAGCCAGAGTGCCGATGCTTGGGCGGACTTCTGTACAGAACAATGTAAGCTTTTGAATGTGCCGATTGAAGTTGTACGTGTTCAGCTCGATCGAAATTCCAAGCAAGGCATAGAGGCGGCTGCTAGGCAATTGCGTTATGAAGCTTTGTTTGATTTTAAGCTAAATGAAATTGCACCAGACTTTATCGTTACTGCTCATCACCAAGATGACCAAGCTGAAACATTGCTTTTACAATTGTTTAGAGGCGCTGGCGTGAAAGGCTTGGCCTCTATGGCCACAATAGATGAATCTAGGCGCTTAATGCGTCCTTTACTTGATGTCTCGCGCCAAACACTACTCGCATACGCAGAGCAGCATAATATTCCGTGGTGTGATGACGAGAGCAACGACAACACAGAATACGAGCGTAATTTTGTGCGGCATGAAGTAATGCCAGTGCTGGCGACTCGTCATCCATCTGTTAAATCATTACTAGCGCGAACAGCTTCGCACTTAGCTGAGGCGAATGATTTGCTTGATACTTTAGCGAAAATAGACGCGGTTAATTTATTGCAAAACAATAGCCTATGTTTGCAAGGTTTAACAGCCTTAGACCTTCCGCGTGCCAAAAATCTACTACGCTGGTGGTTTTCACAAAACCAACTTGCCATGCCAACATCGGAACATTTGAATGAAATTATTCAGCAGTTATTCAATGCTAAACCTGATGCCAATATCAATATCCAGCTACAACATTTAAGTTTAAAGCGCTATCAACAACACGCTTATTTATGTGTTGAGCGCGTTGCTGAATCTTTTGATATGACTTGGAGTGGTGAGCCACATTTAAACTTACCTAACGGCGGCCAGTTACATTTCAAGCAAGTGATAGGCTCAGGCTTAGCGTTAAAGCATGGCATGACTAAGCTCCGAATTACTAATCGAGATGGTGGTGAGCGTTTTAAGCCAGATGTACTAAGACCAACTCGAACCCTCAAGCATCTTCTGCAAGAAGCCAATATTCCACCTTGGCAGCGTGAGCATTTACCACTTATTTATTGGCATGATACCTTAGCCTTAGTGCCAAATATTGGCATTACGCATGAATTACGAGCTGATGAGGGTGAGCTAGGTTTAGATGTAATTTGGCTAGATATATAGCTCTGTGTTACGTAGTTATCGTCTCAATAATGGTTGTAACTTTGGCCAAATATTATCAAGTATCATAGGTTGCCCTAATACATTGGGGTGCAATCCATCATCTTGAGTTAACTCTGGCTTGGCGGCAATATTTTCTAGCATAAATGGCACCAATGAAACTTTATGCAGTTGGCTTAATTGTGGATAAGTGTTGCTGAAAGACTCGGTATATTTAGGACCATAATTGGGTGGTATTTTCATGCCGATTAACAGTATTTTTGCATTGATTTTTTTACTTTGCGTAATCATTGTATTAAGGTTGGCAGCCATGTCTTTCACTGGTAAGCCGCGTAAACCATCGTTTGCACCCAGCTCTAAAATGATAATGTTAGGCTTTGTTTTTACTAGCGTCGCTGCTAATCTGGTTAAACCGCCGCTGGTGGTTTCTCCACTAATACTAGCGTTGATGACGTCATATTGAAAATGCTGATCTGCTAATTTTTTTTGTAAGAAGGCTACCCAGCCTTGCGATTTTGCAACACCGTATGCAGCGGATAAGCTATCGCCATACACTAATATTTTAGGATTGGCGGCATTTGCTGATGAAATGCATGCAACGAAACTGAAGCTTAGTAGACTAAGGCAAAGTAACTCCCGTAACCATAATTTAGATTGCAGTATTTTTTGGCGTTTAAGTTTAGAATTTAGCTGTTTGAAGATTAATAATAAGTGGAAAAACATTGATGCAACAACCTCCTGCTATGCAAACAAAAATAAGCCCCGCGACAATAATCCAAGCACAGAATTTAACATACGAATTTATTAGTCATAATAACCATATTCAGGTTTTACGGGATTTAAATTTATCTATTTTTGATGGCGAGCAAATCGCCATTATCGGCAGCTCAGGTTCAGGAAAATCCACGCTACTGAGTCTGCTTGCAGGTTTGGACATACCAAGTAGCGGCAGCGTTCAAATTCAAAATAAGCCATTTAGTCTTTTAGATGAAGACGGCAGGGCGGCAGTCCGTGCTAAAGGCATGGGCTTCATTTTCCAATCATTTCAGCTACTACCCTCTCTCACTGCTTTAGAAAATGTCATGCTGCCCTTACAATTGAAAGGCCAGTCAAATGCAAAAGAGCTGAGCCTAGAGGCATTAACTAAAGTGGGTTTGAGCGCACGCGTGCAACATTATCCTAAGCAGCTTTCAGGTGGCGAGCAGCAACGTGTAGCGATTGCTCGTGCATTTGCCACGCAACCAGCCATTTTGTTTGCAGATGAGCCTACAGGTAATCTGGATAAAGCTACAGGGCAGATTATTATTGAGCTGTTATTCAAAATGAATATAGAAGCGGGTACGACTTTGGTTTTAGTGACACATGATGTGTATTTAGCAAATCGATGCCAGCGTCAGCTAAAGCTTGAAAATGGTGTGTTAACCGAGCAAACAGAGTTGGTTGTAGCATGAATTTAAGTGTTAGATTGGCTTGGACACAAACACTCAGTTTGTGGCGTTCTGGCGCGTTACGCGTACTGGTTTTTTCACTGGTGCTAGCGGTAACGGCTATTTCCGCGATTGGATTTTTTACGCAACGCGTAGAGACTGCATTAAATCAGCAAGGTGGTTTGTTGCTGGGTGGCGATCTCGCTGTCATTGCGGACCATGCTATTCCCTATGCTTTGCTAAACCGCGCAGAAAAACAAGGTATAGCTACAGCTAAAACTTATGAGTTTTCTAGCATGGTGGTGTTTGGTGAAGCTAGTCAACTGGCGGAAATCAAGGCGGTTGAGCAAGCCTTTCCTCTCAGGGGTGATTTAACTTTAGGTAAGCATGTCGCTGACGTTGGCTCTGTAGTCAAAACCTCACCTAAACAGGGTGAGGTTTGGGTCGAGCCTAGACTGGCAAACTTACTGAATCTTAAAGTGGGGAATGATGTTGAAGTCGGTGAGCGTAAATTGCATGTTAGCGCGATATTGGTCCGAGAGCCATCCCGTGGCGGCGATATGTTTGGCTTTGCTCCGCGCCTGATGATGAATGCCGCAGATTTACCTTCTACCAAGTTGATCCAGTACGGCAGCCGGGTGAAGTATCAGTTGTTGCTTGCTGCTAGCCCGCAAAAAATCAATCAATACTTTGCGCAAACCAAACCAACATTAAGCCGCGGTGAGAAAATACAAGATGTACGAAATGCTCGTCCAGAAATTAAGTCAGCCTTAGATAAGGCGCAACAATTTTTAGGATTATCGGCCATGGTCAGCGTGATTTTAGCGATGGTCGCCATGCTGCTTTCCAGCTTGCCTTATATCAAACAGAGTTTAGATACCTTTGCTTTAATGCGTTGTTTTGGCGCATCAAAAAGTACGGTCTTGCAAGTGTTAGCCATACAAACCATTTTAATTGCATTTTTTAGTGCTTTATTGGGTGTTTTACTTGGATTTATAGCGCAGTTTGGTTTGGCTAAATTAGCGGGCAGTTTGTTTTTAGACACACTGCCACCAGCTTCTAGCTCCCCTGTGTTTATAGGTTTAGCAGCTAGTATTGCTATGATGTTTGCAGTGGTGCTGCCGCATGCATGGCAAATGCGAAACCTAACCGCTATGAATATTTTACGTCGCGAAACACTGGCTCAGCCAATTTCAGCGCAGGCCAAGTTTCTACCCGCAGCGTTAGTGATGTGCGCGATGATTTTTTGTCAAGCACGTGACGTTAAATTAGCAGCTTCGACGATTGTAGCTTTAGCATTGCTCTGCGTAGCGATTGTTGGTTTTTCTTATGTGTTGGTCACTTTGGCAAACCGTTTATTCATGTTGTCGCCGAAAAGTCAGGTGCTGAACGATATGAAGCTTGGCGTGCTAGGGCTTAAGCGCCGATTTGGCTTATCTACCGTGCAAATGATAGGTTTCAGCATGGGTTTGATGGTGCTGATGTTGCTCACCTTGATTCGTGGCGATTTAATCCGTAACTGGCAGGCATCATTGCCGATTGATGCGCCCAACCGCTTTATTATTAACATTCAGCCCAGCCAAATTGATGGCGTTAAACAGTTTTTTCAGAAACAGGAAATCACAGACGGAAGCATTTTTCCTATGGTGCGCGGTCGTTTGATTAGTAAAAATGGTAAAGAGATTAACGCAACACAATGGCAAGACGAACGCGCCAAACGTCTTGCCGAGCGTGAGTTTAATTTGTCTTGGACTGCCGAAATGCAAAGTGATAATCAATTATTGTCAGGACGCTGGTGGACGCCAAAAGAATACGGTAAGCCATATTTATCGATAGAGCAAGACTTGGCAAAAACACTAGGTATTCAATTGGGCGATAAGCTCATATTTGATGTAGCTGGTGATCTTCTTACGCTTACTGTCACTAGTCTTAGAAAGGTAGATTGGGACACGATGCGTGCGAACTTCTTTGCGGTCACACCGCCAGGGGTGTTAGATAACTATTCTGCAAGCTACATTAGCAGCTTTCACCTACCTATTGGCG
>JAYTRW010000196.1:0-5120 GCA_043745985.1 Methylotenera sp. | reverse complement strand
TTGATTGACAGGCCGCTTACACCATGCGTGGTAGCCGCTACGGCTAACGGCCAAGGCTTCGCACAAGGACGCAGGTTGATATTGAGTAAAATGTTGTTGCATGTAGGTGTATCTCATCGACTTGGGTTGTTGACAAAATACACGTGCGCCTTTTTTAGAATATCGTTGACCTCGGTTAAATGGGCTACTTGCTTCTCTAGCTGACGAATACGTTGCTTGTCGGCATCAAGTGTAGCGCTGGCTTCGCCGCCGATGTTGTGCCTATATTGACGTAACCAGCTATCCAAAGTGGAGTATCCAACGCCAAGTTGCTTGGCTACTGTGGCAATACCTAAACTCGGGTGGGTTTGTACAAAATTCAGTGCTTCTTGCTTAAATTGTTCGCTGTAACGTTTAGTCATCATTGTCCTCATAAAATGTAAAGTTAATTTAATCTTATGAGGGGTTGTTTGTCCATTTTATTGGCTAGCTCCACTTACCCACTTGCAAGTAGCTTATTCACAATACCTAAACCAACATACTCAAGAAAAAAATGTTGATAAAAAGAACAAGGCTCAGCAACAATTACGTGATGCATTCACCCCATTTTTTGAAGCACTACATCACGGTCTTAAAACCCTCGATAAGGTTGTTCGTCAGCATGAGAAAAAACTTGCTGAATTAGCCCAGGCAGCAGGCAAGCGCTCAACAACAGACCGTAAAACAAATGCTCTTAAAATAGCACTAGGAGCACTGCATAATGAAGTGAAAAATGCTGAAAGCTATTATCAATATATTCAATGGCTACAAACTCGCTTTCCAAAAGCTATTTATGAAGACGTCACTGGCTTATGTAAACTCGCAACCCCAGCAGAAGTAAAGGAACAGGATTACTCACTGAATGCGGGGCGCTATGTGGGTGTGGTGATTGAAGAGGATGGCAAGACTGAGGAGGAGTTCATCGAGGAGTTACTGGCTAATAGCGAAGAGTTGCTTAAGTTAAATAACGATGCCCGTTCACTTGAAGCTGTAATTGCTCATAACCTTCTTCAGTTAACGGAATAACGATATGGCTAGTTGGCAAACAGTACGAATTGGTCAGATAGGGCGAGTTGTAACAGGAAAAACCCCTCCAAGTGAACGGCCTGATGAATTTGGCGATATTTATCCATTCATTACACCATCAGATATCCCTTACACTAAGAGGCATATCAAAGTCGAGCGCTATTTATCTGAGCGCGGCATGGAATCGCACAGGCGAATGCTATTACCAAAGAAATCTGTATGTGTTGTTTGTATTGGTGCCACTGTAGGGAAGATTTGCATGACAAACGAGCCATCAATTTCCAATCAGCAAATCAATTCTATCATTCCAACCAAAGGGGAATTCGACTCAAATTTTGTTTACTACATATCCACCACCCTCAAAGACTCATTGGTGGCTTTCTCAGGAGGCGCAGCAACCCCAATAATCAACAAATCGACATTCTCATCAATTAAGTTACTTGTTCCACGTTTCAAGGAACAACAAAAAATTGCTTCAATTCTTGCAGCCTACGATGATTTAATCGAAACCAACCAGCGTCGTATTAACTTGCTGGAAAAAATGGCAGAAGAAATCTATCGTGAATGGTTCATCTGTTTACGGTTTCCTGGTCATGAAAAAATTAAAGTGATTAAAGGTGTCCCAAATGGATGGGCCTTTGATAAAGCTAATGAGTTCATTGGCATAGTTAAAGGCAAATCCTATGCAGGAGAAGAGCTTACTGAAGATGAAACCCAAATGCCTTTTGTTAATTTAAAGTCATTTAACCGTGGTGGAGGTTATCGTTCTGATGGACTGAAGTTTTATTCAGGTAAATATCGCAACGAACAGCTAGTTAAACATAAAGATGTGGTTATGGCTGTTACAGATATGACTCAAGATAGAGCAGTCATTGGACAGGTCGCTAGAATGCCTAATTTTGGCGAAAAAGGTGCCGTAATCTCCCTAGACACAGTTAAGTTAGTACCTAAGAATATTGATAAGACTTTTCTGTACGCCTACATGAAACATTCTGGATTTCCCAACTTCATTAAAGAGTTTGCAAATGGTGCAAATGTATTGCATTTAAAACCAGACTTAATAACAAAACAAAAAATCATTATTCCACCAAAAGAATTACAAACACGTTTTGCAGCAATTGTAGAGCCTTTATATGACCAGTCGGACATGCTCAATGAAGCCAATATAGCTTTAGCTAAGACTAGAGATATGCTTTTACCTAGGTTAATCTCAGGCAAACTCTCGGTTGAACATCTCGACATTCAGTTTCCACACAGCATGTTAGATGAATCTGTAGATCAAATCTCATGATAAAAGAGCAACTGATATTTAAGGTGATTGCTAGAGGCGGAAGTATTCCTAACAATGCTTCAGAACAAGCATTTTTAATGATTGATAATTGGAATGATTGGCATAGATTTAGAACTTTGTACCAGTTATTCTACGTTGATTCAAAGCAAGTTCAACATAGGATAGGTAACGTTAAAATCGGGCAGTTTTCCATGAGGGTTGATCAAGATAAGCCTGATCTAGAAACGGAGTTTGAAACTTTAGATGAGTGTTTTTTTTCATTAGGTCAAGAAGAAGATTACTATGAAAACTTAAACCAACTTGGTAGTGAAATACGCACTAAGATTTTAAATAGCCTTAGAGACACTGCACAAGACCTTAGTTTGTTGCAACGTGTTGAAATTGAAGAAGTGATGCACCGTTCATTACGTCGTGACATTAGCCTTACAACAATTAAAGGACAGTTTCATCGCATGACTCAAGGTGGCGCTAGGGTAACACCATATAATTTTGAGTATACATCCCCAACTGTCCAAGATCATACCCCGCTTAGTCTTAAATTTAGAGTTAAGCCTGAATCAAATCCTCCAACGAATATACATGTCTTAATAGGAAGAAATGGCGTGGGAAAAACTCATCTATTGAATCAAATGACACGAGGAATAGTAGAAAAAGATCAATCAGATAAGTTTGGTTTTTTTAATAAAATTGAATCAGATTCAATTTGGCATTCAAGTTCAGAAAATGATGATTCACTTCCATTCGCGAATTTGGTCACTGTTACATTTAGCGCATTCGACCCTTTTGAGCCGTACCAGCAAGATGAGCTTGATAAGCGGGCAATTCAATATTCGTATATCGGATTAAAGCGTGCAGTTAAGGGTGTACCAAACCAACCATTAGGTAATAAAGATATTCTTGAGCTTGCTGAGGAGTTTTCAGAGAGCCTCTATCTTTGTCGTCGAGGTGCTAAGGTCGGAAGATGGAAAAAAGCGCTTGAAGTTTTAGAAACTGACCCCGTTTTTATGGAATCAGGTGTTTCTGGTTTAATTGATATTGATGAAGAAGAGGATGAATTTAAGTCTATAACGGCTGACTTTTTTGACAAAAAACTTAGCTCTGGGCACAAATTGGTATTGTTAATCATTACTAGATTAATTGAAACAGTAGAAGAAAAGACTTTGGTTTTAATGGATGAACCTGAGGCTCACTTACACCCTCCCTTACTTTCAGCCTTCGTTAGAGCATTGTCCGACCTGATGGTAAATCGCAATGGCGTGGCATTAATAGCAACACACTCCCCTGTAGTACTCCAGGAAGTACCTAAAAGCTGTGTCTGGAAATTAAGAAGAACTGGTTATACGGCCAATGCAGACCGCCCAGAAATTGAAACTTTTGGTGAAAATATCGGCATCTTAACGCGTGAAATATTTGGCTATCAGGTCACAGAGTCTGGTTTTCATAGACTTATTGAAGATGCAATTAAACAAACTCAAGATTTTGAATCAGTTGTTGAGAAATTCAATGGTCAATTAGGTAGCGAAGCACTTGCGATAGCTCGTGGATTAGTAAGTGAACTAGACTCCGAAGGGAATGAGTCTTGAGAAAGCTACCGAAACCCAATGAAAAAGTAGGTCAAGTTCTCACTACCTGTATCAGCAACTATACAGACAGTAACTTGAAAAGCAGATTGGCCGCTAAAATTAATATGATAGAAGCCGCAACGTTAGCATTTGAAACAGCAGCGATTAATAATAGCTTACATATAATTAAGTCTTCTATTGGAGTCGGTGCTGACGTTTCAACTGATGAAATGGTTAAAGTTTACAATGATAAGTTTGCAAAAGAAAAGCAACCAGGCCGGCCAATTTATGAAAAACTGAGGTCAGCTTCAGAGAATGATCTATGTCCACTTTGTGCACAACGAGATGTCGGATCTTTAGATCATTATTTACCTAAAGCAGACTTCCCTATCCTAGCTATTACTCCTATAAATTTAGTCCCTGCGTGTATCAGCTGCAATAAAATTAAACTTAAAATCTCATCTTCTAAAGCTGAAGAACAGACGCTTCATCCATATTTTGATGATGTTGAAAGTGAGTTGTGGCTTAAATCTGAAGTTCAAGAAACCTTGCCCGCTTCTTTTAAATTCTTTGTAGATCCGCCCAGTCACTGGGACGCAATCAAAAAATCTCGTGTTAAGTACCATTTTAAGCTATTCAAATTAGCAAAACTCTATACCTCTAATGCTGCAGGTGAGTTAGGGAATATTCGCCAATATTTAATTAACCTCCATACTAAAGCAGGGGTAGATGGCGTACAGGCACATTTACAAGAGCAAGTAGATAGCCGTTATGCTGATCATATAAATTCATGGCAAACAAGCATTTATCAAGCCATGGCGAGTAGTTCTTGGTTCTGTAATGGTGGATTTAGAAAAAAGATTTAACTCTGATATTCAGAACATACAAAGGTAAAAATTCTGATGGCAAACTTTATTTCTGAAGATCAAATTGAACAAGCCTTGATTCAAAAGCTGCAGCATCTGCATGGTTTTGATGTGCTGGATTGTTTTACTCAAAATGCTGAAGATTTAAACGATGGCTCAAACCGAACAAACAAGCGAGATGTCATTTTGGCTGATCGCTTACAAGAAGCACTTACACGCTTAAATCCAGATATCCCAACCGCTACCCTAGAGCAAGCGCTAGAAGCTTTGCTTAATCGTAGACAATCCATGACGCTTATTGCTGCTAATAGTGAGGTTTATGGTTTATTACGAGATGGCATTCCCGTTGAGTTTGAT
>JAYTRW010000195.1:0-5141 GCA_043745985.1 Methylotenera sp. | reverse complement strand
ATCTCGTGATTTTCATCTAGCTCAACCCCTTCACAGCGACCACCTGCAGCAACGTTGTTCACCCAAGTACTGCCTACGCGCTTCATAGCGGCAACCACTTTGCCATGAATGACGAACACACGGTAATCATGGGGCGCATCGCCAGTTTCAATAAATTGCTGAAAATAATAGACGCCATCTACAAATTGCTGCATTGGTACGGGTAAGGTTTCGTGGGCTAATAACTGACGCACTCCTAAGCCTTGTGAACCAAACAAGGGTTTTAATACCAAAACTTGATTATTTTGTTTAGCGATTTGACGAAAACTTTCAACTTGCGCTTTGGATTCGCTCACCCAAGTTGCGGGCGTAGCCACGCCACTTCTTTGCAATAAGAAGCTCGTCATCGCTTTATCTACGGTGCGTTCTATGGCTTTTACATCGTTATAAATGTTGACTTTGAGCATAGACAACATGTGTAAAACGTTTAAACGTGTAATCACTTGCTGCATGGTGCCACCAGAAACACCGCGAACGAAAACCGCGAGGGGTAGCGTATCGAAATTGGGGATTTGGATGCTAGGCTGAGCACCATTTAAATTAATGACACAGTCTTGCAAAGATACATAAACTGCTTCTATATCATGCTTAGCGAAAGCTTCTTTTAAACGTGCGCCATGCCAGCCTGGGTCATCAGTAAAGATTGGAATTTTCAAAATAAGGGCACTTCTATAAATACATTCTTTGGGAACATTACGTCGTTGCGCGGTACTCGCAACCTCGCTGTATAACACATACTATCTCGGCTTCTGCGTTCCGTGCGCCTAGTACTGCATCCCAAATAATACATTTACAGAAGCACTCTAAACTCACACCATAAAAACTAATCTCCGAATGATAACGCAATTAAGTCTGCGTTTAATTGACCACCCTCAAAAACTTTGCCTGTTTGCAGATTAGTCACTGTCACTTTAGCGGGGCTAAATAACATGGCATCAATCTTATAAAAATCCATATTGTAAAATTTAAAGACTTGTGCGAATGTTTTGCCGTAATCTTTAGAGGAACTGCTAGGTAAATTTAATGCCAGCTCTGCTGCCGCAGCATCATCACAACGCACCTGCAGGCTTACTTCACCCCCAAATAAAATCGCATCATTAGTGCGACCCATCGCCGTCATAAAGTCTTTAGACACTGGCGGCAACACAGCCACGCCTGAACCGCTGACAATATTTTCTAAAGGAAAATGGATGGTATGCGCTTTGTGAAGTGCAACCTCTAAAACGCGACCAACGATTTGTACAACGCCAGCAATGCTGGTAGTTGGCGTGAGAATAATCGTAAGATCTTCAGCTGAAACTTGCGTATCACGAACAATTTTGTTTATGACTTCCATAGGCGGCATTTTGTCAGTTTCCAGCACTATGCAAGTACTATCAGCAGCATCTTTATAGGCTAGCTCTTTAAATAAATCTTCACGCTGAGCTAATGCTCTTGCCGGGCCAGAACCTAATGAGAAGAATTTTTCATGGCTTAATGCCCAACCTGCATATTGACTTGCCAAACAGGCTAATACTGGCTGATTTGATGTGACAGCAATCGCCTCAGTAAAACCCGCAAAACGATTGTCAGCTTGCAAGCTGACTTCACCTAAACCGCCCATGCAGATTTCAGCAATCAAGCGCCCAGCTTCTGCACAACCCACATGCTGAATCCCTGCATCGACAATCGTACAGCCAGATGCATGAATAGATACACCGAGCTTTAACACATCCGCTTGTGCAAGCAATTGCGTCACAATAAGGTTAGCACGTTGATTCACGCTGATTGAATTAGCACTAACATCCATCTTATTATTTTGAGTCATGAAGCAGCTCCCTCTTTAATATTTTAGTTTTTTGTAATACTAATTGCTGTGCAGCTGAAGCATCTCGTGCCTCTGCAAACACGCTACAAATAGGTTCATTCTTAGCAATGCTAACACTCTCATTTTCAAAGTTCGGTATATCTGCAACCCACTCTGGCCAGCTAAAGTCCACTGGGATATTAAGCGCCTGATCCGCATATACAATCAATTCTGCTTTAGACGTACTCACTTTGGCTAGGTCGAGCTCATTAGAAGGCTCTTTCAACTCGCCAATAGTAGCCTGCATGTGCGCTGGTAGCAGGTTTGGGTAGAGATTAAAAGTCGCACTTAAACGCGGGTTCAACTCTAATATCCATAGTTGCTCGTCTTCAAGCACAGCATCAAGGCTATTCATGCCCCTTAAACCCAATGCAGCCGTTAATTTTTCAGCGGCTTCAATAAATTGCTGCTGCGCCTGCTGAAGCAATACTACATTGCTAACCGCCCCAGCAAAACGGTACGGCATCTCAGTTGTAGGTGCGCTAAACTGCTGATTAAAACCTATCGTTCTCGCTACTTTTCCATCTGCTACAAACAACAACGAAACAGCCACACCTTCGACTTTTCGCTGAAAATAATCGTCTTTTTTGTACATTGAAGCTGGCTTTACATGCGCGCCGCCAGTGCTAAACAAACTTTTTGCTAACCAATTATCGGTATCATGTGGTACGTTCAATTGCACCTGAGGGTGCACAATATTCAAATCATCTAACAACTTAAAGAAGTCAAAGTTTCTGGCTAATCGCAATGTTTCGGCTGAATTTCCTAACAACTTTACCCGCTTAGCAACCCATGCTAACAAGGCTGGTTTTGTATCAAAGAGACTACCGTAAATAAAACAACAATCGCTATCTATCTCTATTTGCGAAAACTGATGCTTAAAATCAGCTTCGTCAATACCATTTTCACCAAATTTAACCTTAAAAGATTGTTCGGCAAACGTCTGTGTATCAGCGTCAGCAAAAACATCTAAAGTAATCACACGGTAAGCATGCTCATGTGCTGCTTGCGCATATCCACGCGCCGAAATCGCCGCGATAATAAGCTTTTCTTTCACGCGATAAAATTTAGGCAGTTAATTATTGATGTAGCTAGTTAACTTAAACTACGCGCCATTTCAAATGCTGCCATAAACTCTAAATAGCATGGCTTGTCAGCCGCGAGCATTTGTTTAAGCAAATTATGCTGTGTTGTGTATTTCAAATTACCAATCGCCAATGCGCCTATGCCTACGACTGAACGACCTTCAACTGAGGTGCCTTCAATCATCACACCATCCGCCATCACATCCACGCCTTCTGCACCTGTAGGTGCCACTGCATTCACATCAGCAATCACTTTTAAGGTTTTAGATTGTGCAGTTTGTTGAATAGTGACGACACGAACTCCAGCCGCAGCCGCACATAACACTACATCGACAGTGTTTACGATGGCTTGTTTCGCATTTTCATTCGTACCATCGGCAAAACCGATTCTAGTGCCATAACGCCGATTGTAACTGTCGGCTTTTTCACGCACTTCATCCACTGTTTTGTGCCCAACCAGAATGGCCTCTGCGCCTAAATTCGCCGTAATAACCGCTACACAACCGCCAACAGGACCAGTTGCGCCAAATATGGCAACTCTCTTACCTGCCAAATCTGTGTGAAAATGTTTTTTAAGTTGCAACTCTACCTTGGCTACCATTGCCGCCGCGGTAGTAAAAGCACCTGATGGATCGGCAAATACTGAAATTTCGAATGGTGAAAACATGGATTTTTCTGCTGCACCCAGCATATCCATGGCTAAATCAATATCGCGTCCGCCGATGAATATAGACTCGCGTTTAATACCAGAAGGACTTCGTGAAAAAATTGCATCTTGCGTTAAACCAACCACCTCAGAAAGCGCGACATTTGTGTAAGGTATCACTTGGTCAAAACCCGCATCTATAGCCATGTTTACATCAAACGGGCTAGCATTTTTTGCCGCAGTGATTAAATGCAAAATACTATCTTTTTCCATGATCTCAGCTTCTCTAAAATTTGGTGCTCTAAAAATTGCTGCGTATATTTAAGCTGAAAGTAATTCACAGCCTTTATTGTTGGCACTACATATTTGCCATGATAAGTTAGGTTCAGTAAATTTAATTTTGAGTTGTAACATGTATTTCTGTGCCAATTCTTCATTTTCAAATACGGCAAATCCCGTTGGCCCCCATGAACTTTGTCCATAGCAAGCCACACCCAAGGTTTCCAGATGTTGCAACACTGCGCCTATGTACTTACTAGCATAACGCCCACCTTGGGCAGGAGCAAAATAATCTCCAACATGCATTTGTAGCTCTCTAATGCTATACCCAAATGCCGTTAAATCTTTCTCCACTATTGCCGGCATTGCTTGCATCAAAACACAGCGACATAAATGCGCAGCTAAATTTTCTGGGAAAATAGGCAGTGTTTTAAATGCAGCCAGCTCCTCTTCGCCATGAATACCTGGTTGATTATTGTCTAATATCAGCAATATTCGCCAATCCTCAGGAAAATCATAACGCGCAATTAATGGCGGAACTTTTAGACTGGGCACAGTAGCTTGACTCGGTTGCGCCTTATTTGCCTGCGAGCTAGCCACATGAGAAACGCGCCCCCCATCAATTAACAATCCGCCTTGATCAAATGCAGCAATACCAATACCAGAACGGCCACCACGGCCTGTTAACTCAGCTATTTGCGCCGTATTTAAATTTAAACCATACAGTTGACTAATTGCAGTACCAATCGTTAGTGCAAACTGCGTACCAGAACCCATACCTGCATGTTCGGATATAGTTTGTTTAATATCAAGATTCACTGCACCAGTAAGATTAAGCTTAGTAATCAATTGACGAACAATCTCTTCAGCACGATTGCTTGCAAAACCGCTCACCCAGAGCTTTTCAGAACGTGTTGCATATAACTCAATGTTAGGCGTTGCGATGCTTAAACCTATGCTCCCAAACTTACGCCCCAAACCGCCATGCAAATCAAAAAATCCCATGTGTAATCGAGCTGTGCTCTTAATAGTAATTTCGGTAAAATTGACTAGCGACATAACTTTTTCATCAGTTCATTTTTCTTGTTCATTCAGAGGTTAGTGTAAGCTTCATGCAGCATTAACGCCTATGCATTTTAGCTGACAGTCATGCATTTTGGTGTGCAAAGACTGACACCAATGAAACTTTTTAGCCCCAAGCGCTTATTTTCAGGTGACAGCGCTTCGTTATTTAGGCAAAATGTAA
>JAYTRW010000194.1:0-5142 GCA_043745985.1 Methylotenera sp. | reverse complement strand
TTGATGAATACTCATATGACTAGATTTCACCATGTTCAATCATCGCGACTAATTTATTAATATCAACACCATAGTTTTTAGGTTCTTCTTTAGTTTCTATTGATTGTGATGCGGTAGACAGTGAAAACATTGCCATCGAACTACCATCAGAATTATCTAATCGACGTTCAAACTTAGGTCGGCTCTGAACAATCTTGTGTGAACCTTTGGAGAACAATATCTTGGCGCGTAGCGCTTCAAATGAATAGCCTCTACCCAGTCTGTTCATCACACGAATTAAGCTGTTCAATGACTCAGTATAGGCGTTGGTAATTGGATGATTGAAGTATTCAAGAATGAATGGTTGCCAATTAGACCATGCAGTAATAATAAGCTCATAATATCCACGCAACTCTGCTGGAATGCTCTTTAGCCATTTCTCATAGAGTGCTTGCGCCTCTAGCTTAGATGTTGCCTGATAGATATTAAAAAACTCCTCCTTGAGTCTGTAGGCTTCACCCAATAGAGGGTAATTCTTAGTCCATCCATCTAGGTTGAAGCTCTCTTGGTCATTCAGTTGACTTTGGCGGCGTAGCAAGACAAAACGATCATGCATCAGCCCTCGTCGTTGCTTTGTTGACAATTCAGTACGTAACGACTTTCTAACGCTTTCCATAGCAACGTTTGCCATGCGTACCACATGAAACTTATCCACTACTACTTTAGCATCTGGTATGACTTCATTGACAGCTTCACGATATGGTCGCCACATATCCATTGCCACATATTGCACTGTATCTCGGTCTTTTAGATTAGATAAGTAGGTAGCAATAGTTTTCTTATTTCGGTTCGGCAATAGATTAACCGCAGTGTTGTTATGAAGATTAGAGATAACGGCACGTGGCTTCTGGATGATGTGAATCTCATCAATACCACATCCATTGTGGCGTCTCAAAGCGAACAGTGCGTTCTAGCTCATTCACGTAATCACTAAACACGTTGCGGATCGTGCCTTCTGTAACGCCGATTTCTTCAGCAATGCCTGTGAAAGTATTAGTCATTGAACGTTGACCAATCCATTTGACCAGGCGCTCAGTCATCCAACGGTTAGCGTTAACCTCAGGCAGATTTTCCATGAAGGTTTTACCACAAGATTTACATTTTAAGCGTCTAGCATCGACGTAGATACCAACCCGTTTACCGTGCATGGGGAGATCATGCACTAGAACCTCTAAACGGCCATAACCAACAACCTCACGACTGTGGCAATTAGAACATACCATTGCAGGTACAGCGGTCTCAGCTTTGATGTGATAGTCGTGCTCAGATTCAGTGCTACCAATTACCTTGTAATCAGCTAGGTTCAGTACGTTATGATGCATTACGATTTAAACTGAGAACTAGACTGTTGAATAAGCTGTTGTAGTATGCCTTTGATTTGTTGTTCTAATTCAGGAATATCTCGTTGAATGGTTTTCCAAATGACTTCCAGATCAACAGAAAAATATCCATGCGATACGCGATTGCGCATCCAGTAAATATCTTCCCATGGAACACTCGGATGTTCGCTTGCAAACTCTGGGTGGTGTTTTTCAATATTGTGTGCAGCTTCACCAATAATCTCAATGTTGCGAATGACAGCATCTTGCACCATTTTATTTTCTAAAAAACCGACTTCTTCTATATCATTAGTGTAAGTTTAAATACGTTCAATGGCTTGAAGAATATGAGCAAGATAGTCATGTACGCGTAGCTCGTCTTTTTTCACACCAATTTCGCCTCAGCTAACACTCTTGCACGGAAACTATCTGGTAATGCTTTGGGTGTGAGCACATCTACTGAAATGCCAAGCAGTTTCTGAAGTCGATTCTGGATCTTGGCAATATCAAGCAAACTGGTCTCTGGTGTAGTATCAACAAGCAAATCAAGATCACTTTCATCAGTATCGTCTCCATGAAGAGCTGAGCCAAATACGCGCGCATTAAGTGCACGGTTGGACGCAACCACTTGACGAATAGCTTCTCGATTTGAATTTAAGACTTCAGAAGGTTTCATTTGCTTAACTCATCCACATCACTTTACGAATACCCTTAATATTATAGACGTAAAAAACCCGTTTATACCAAGAGGCAGAAACGGGTTAATTGGTTGGCACTAAAGTCTTGTAAAAATCACCGATTAAACACTCTATGGAACAGAGACGTTAACCAGTTTGATTCTTCAACTACTTTTTTGTTGGAGCCTTTCCTTTGCTTGCGCGAACGTTTCCTACAATATAATCAACCGTTTTAAGCGCTTGCTCGTTACCACCAGCCATTGTGCTAGAAGTAATGAATTGACCATTGATAATGAAACTAGGCACGCCAGTTGCGCCAGAAGCACGGAAGAAATTAGCCGCTTGGTTCAATTTATTATTCATAGAGAATGATTTAAATGCCGCTTGTACTTTAGCTTTGTCTAATCCGCTTTTTTTAGTCATCCAATCAATAATAGCCGTTTCATTGGTAGGGTCTAGCACTTTATCTTTATGCACAGCATCAAACAAAGCGGTATGCAATTTGTCTGATAATTTTAAGTCTTCCATAGCATAGAAAGCTTTTGCCATAGGCGCCCAAGATGGATTAGGCAAGCCCGGTACGCGTTTGAATGCCACATCTGCTGGTAATTTTTTTACCCATGCGTTGAGGATAGGATCCATGTGATAGCAGTGGATACAGCCGTACCAGAAAATTTCAGTCACCTCAATTTTAGCTGGGTTGTCTGTATTGATAACCTCTGCTGTTTTATCAAACTCTTGACCCAATTGTGGGTCTGCTGCCAACACATTGAATGAGGCTAATAGCATTAATGCGGCCAACAATTTTTTCATCTTTAACTTTCCTTTTAACTTTGTTTAATTAACGTCTTTAAAAAACGTGGTCTAAAATTTAACTATCTACATTAATGATTGATATTCACTAATCATTACTTGAACATTACTTACATATGAACGTGTGACTTTAAATTTGGCTGACAATTCAGTCTGCAAAATTGTAGCTACTGTCCATAGTGATTTGTCTACCTTACTGATTTTCATTATTGACTTTAATCAAGTCAGCATTAAAGCCGTTGCTGATTAAGTCTTTTTTGGTTTTGTTGATTTGGTCTAAGTCACTCAACGGACCAACGCGCACACGGTGCCAAATGCCTTTGTCAGGAATTGTAGCGGTTTGTACTACGGCCTCAAATCCTTGTAAGGCAAGTTTAGCTTTCAAGTTATCAGCTTCTTCATCTGTTTGAAAAGCACCCACTTGTAAAAAGTAACTTTTTTGAACAACTGGTTGCTTGTCGTTTGCCTTAATTTTGTCTTCTTCTTCTTTAGTTACTTTGCTTTCGCTGCCTGGCAAAATCGTGTAAAAATCAAAACGTGTCTTGTCATCTACGTTTTCAGCGCCATTGTCTGCAGCCGCTTGTTTGTCTTTCTCAGCTGCGGCTTTTGCAGCTTCAGCTTTAGTGCCCGCAACAATTTTATCTGCCAATGGCGTTTTAGGTTCTTTGACGGTTTGCAGGCCAAATGGGCTATCGCCGCCTTTAATAAACATCACTACGCTGAGTGACGCCGCCACGCCTAATAAGATGCCGACCAATAGGCCTGTTAAAAAAGGGCTGCCTTTGCTGCTGCTTTTGGTTCTTTCAGGGCTTGGTTTGTAATCTCTACTCATAATTTGCTAAAGTCCTTACATTGGTACTACATTTTTTCGGGTGCACTAACGCCAAGTAAATCTAAACCGTTTTTTAAGACTTGTTGCGTCGCGCTAATCAAGCTTAAGCGTGCTAGTTTAACGGTTTCATCTTCAATTAAAAACTTATATTCATTGTAATAACTATGCAAATCACTCGCTAATTCTTTTAAATAATTAGCGATTACGTGGGGCGCTAAATCAGTCGCGGCATTTGCAACGGTTTCAGGGTAAGTACTTAAACGTTGCAATA
Organism: Methylotenera sp.; assembly: GCA_043745985.1. Taxonomy (GTDB): domain Bacteria; phylum Pseudomonadota; class Gammaproteobacteria; order Burkholderiales; family Methylophilaceae; genus Methylotenera. Next base: position 1,191 of record JAYTRW010000194.1, on the reverse strand, counting down.
GCGAGGTTTCATGCGCATTATTGAGCGGGCTTAAATCTACACCATTTAATTGCGTTGCCACCCCACCCCATTGGGCTAATACGCTGCAAATACGGGCATGCGCATATTGAATATAAAACACAGGGTTATCGTTGGTTTGCGCTCTTGCTAAATCAATATCAAATACCAATTGTGAGTCTGAACGACGCGCCGCTAAGAAGTAACGTGTGGCGTCACAGCCAACTTCTTCAATTAAATCACGCAGTGTCACGTAGCTACCCGCGCGTTTTGAGAGTTTAACCTCTTCGCCACCACGCATCACTGTCACCATTTGGTGCAATACATAATCAGGCCAACCGCTTGGAATGCCTGCATCTAAAGCTTGTAAACCAGCACGAACACGCGTAATGGTGCTGTGGTGGTCGGCGCCCTGCTCGTTAATTACACGTACAAAGCCACGATTCCATTTTTCGGCATGGTAAGCCACATCTGGTACAAAATACGTGTAGCCGCCTTCAGATTTGCGCATCACACGGTCTTTATCATCACCAAAATCTGTGGTTTTTAGCCATAAAGCATTGTCTAACTCATAGGTGTGACCGCTTTTAATCAGCGCTTGCACGGTTTCTTCAACTTTGCCTTCTGAGTAGAGTGCGCTTTCTAATGAAAATACGTCAAACTTGATTTGAAAAGCTTTTAAATCTAAATCTTGCTCATGGCGCAAATACGCTACAGCAAAGGTACGCACAGCATCTTCATCGCTAATATCACCATTAGCGGTCACTTGCATATCATCTGCAGTAACGGTTTCTTTATTCAAGAAAGCGTTGGCGATGTCCATAATATAGTCGCCACGGTAGCCATTTTCAGGAAAGCTGGCATCGTCCGTTGAAGTGCCTTTACAGCGCGCTAATACTGAAATCGTCAGATTGTCGATTTGCGCACCAGCATCGTTGTAGTAAAACTCACGAGTGACATCCCAGCCGTTCGCATCTAATAGACGCGCCAAGCAATCGCCTACTGCCGCACCACGCCCATGACCAACATGTAGTGGACCAGTCGGGTTGGCTGATACAAATTCAACTTGAACTTTTTGACCATTCCCAACGTTATTGCGACCAAAGTTTGCGCCACTTTTTGAAATTTCATTCACAACCGCTTGCTGCGATTGTGCGTTTAAAAAGAAGTTAATAAATCCTGCACCCGCGATTT
>JAYTRW010000193.1:0-1556 GCA_043745985.1 Methylotenera sp. | reverse complement strand
GAAGATGACCTGCCATGGCATGTAGCACCGTTAAATATCAACCAAGATTGGTTCAGCAAGGCGCATTTTAATCACGCTTCGCATCAGACTCAAAAATGCCAGTCTTGCCATGCTGTAGAAGAGTCAGATTCCAGTGCAGATGTTGCCATGCCTGACCGCCAATCATGCTTACGCTGCCATTCTGGTAATAGCCCAAAACCTAAGCGCATTGCGAGTAGCTGTATGTCTTGCCATGACTTTCACGACTCACACGAAATGCATCAATCTTTGCCAGAACCAAAATAGCTCAACAACTTAATCATTGGCGATTGTTTATCGTTGGTGGTCGAGTCGCTAAAATTAAGGTAATAAAAAGCCCAGCACTCAGCTGGGTTTTTTATTTAAAGCTAACTCTATAAGAATTAACCTTTGATTGAACGTTTACGCTCATGCTCTAACAAGTAACGTTTACGGATACGAATAGTTTTTGGTGTAATTTCTACCAACTCATCATCATCAATAAACTCAACTGCAGATTCCAATGATAACGCGATTGGTGTAATCAAACGCACCGCTTCATCAGTACCTGATGAACGAATATTAGTTAATTGTTTACCTTTAATTGGATTAACAATCAAATCGTTATCGCGGCTGTGAATACCAATAATCATACCTTCGTACAATTTATCACCTGGAACTGTGAACATTTTACCGCGATCTTGCAACTTCCAAAGGGCATAAGCAACCGCTTCACCACTTTCAGCTGAGATCAATACACCGTTACGACGGCCTGGCATATCAGCTTTTACTGGCGCGTAGTCATCAAACACATGGCCCATCAAACCTGTACCGCGTGTCATCGTTAAAAATTCACCTTGGAAACCAATCAAACCACGTGCTGGGATTCTATATTCCAAACGTGTACGGCCATTACCATCTGATTCCATATTTTGCATTTCACCACGACGACGACCTAGCTCCTCCATCGCTGCACCTTGATGCTCATCTTCTACGTCAACCGTAAGGATTTCATACGGCTCACATTTTTCACCATTAATTTCACGGTAAACTACTTTTGGCTTACCTACCGCCATTTCGAAACCTTCACGACGCATACTTTCTAATAAAATCGTCAAGTGCAACTCACCACGACCTGAAACACGGAATACGTCTGCATCTTCAGTATCTTCAACACGCAAGGCAACGTTCACTAAAAGCTCTTTAGTTAAACGGTCACGGATTTGACGTGAAGTTACAAATTTACCTTCTGTACCCGCTAATGGTGAAGTGTTCACCATAAAATCCATGGTCAAGGTTGGCTCATCCACGCCTAAATGCGGCAAGCCTTTAGGGTTTTCGCGATCACAAACTGTGAAGCCGATACCAATATCATCCAAACCAGAAATAATCACAATGTCGCCAGCTTCAGCTTCTTCAACTGCAACACGCTCTAAACCACGGAAACTTAAGACTTGGTTGATTTTACCTACAGCGATTTGTTTATCTTCATTCATCACTGTCACAGCTTGACCAGGCTTGACTTTACCGTTAGTGATGCGACCAACGCCTAAACGACC
>JAYTRW010000192.1:0-5144 GCA_043745985.1 Methylotenera sp. | reverse complement strand
TTAATTTAAAACTCAAGTCATTACTCAATCAATAAATCACGCTTACCTGGTACACCGTTCATTGCTTCTGCATCTTCTAACGCAGCTTTACGTGAAGTAATCACTGGCCATAACTCAGCTAAGCGCGCATTTAAGGCGATAAATTCTTGTTGATCTGCTGGGACATCATCCTCTGCAAAAATCGCTTCAGCAGGACACTCTGCAACGCATAGCGTGCAATCAATACACTCATCTGGGTTGATCGCTAAGAAGTTGGGGCCTTCTACAAAGCAATCTACAGGGCAAACATCAACGCAATCAGTAAATTTGCATTGAATACAGTTTTCAGTAACGACATAGGTCATTTTTAGGTCCTTAACAGCTATAAAGCGTAAAACGCTATTTTATTTGAAATTTAATTAATTTGCATGGCTTAATTGTTGCGCTAGGTCAACCAACGCTTAAACAATCATCCCAGCGCCAACCGTATTGTTTGTACTTTCGTCAATAATAATAAACGCACCAGTTGCCCGGTTAATACTGTAGCTATCAACCATAAGAGGCTGCGCCAGCTTGAAAGTAATACGGGCAATATCATTCATTTTAAGGTCGGTTGTTGCTTGCTCTTCAAGTGTATTCACATCTACCTTGTAGGCAATAGTACCCACTTTAGCTTTTGACTCACGAGTGGTGTGACGAATCACATAAGTACGAGCAGGCGATAATGGCGTTTCTGACAACCAGCAAACAAAGGCTTCGATTTGTTTAACAGGTTCAATGGTACTGCCTGTTTTTACAATCATGTCGCCGCGTGAAGTATCAATTTCGTCTTCTAGCAATAGCGTGACGCTTTGCTCAGTTTGGGCATTTTGTAATTGCTCATCACCAATTTGGATCGCTTTGACTTTAGATTGGTAGCCGTTTGGTAATACAGTCACAGCATCGCCTACAGCAATATTGCCGCTTTCGATTCTGCCCATGAAGCCTCTAAAGTCATGCAAATCAGCATCTGCACTGGCATGCGGACGACATACAAACTGCACTGGGAAGCGGAACTCTTCATCATCTTCAGTATGTGCTGCAGGTGCTTTTTCTAGCATCTCAAGTAGCGTTTCGCCTGTGTACCAAGGCATGTTCTCTAAGCGGTCAACCAACATGTCGCCAGTTAAGGCAGACATTGGAATGAACTTAATATCTCTAGCTTGTGCAAAGCCAATTTCATTGGCAAAAGTTAAATAATCTGCACAGATCTTGTCGTAAGTGGCTTGGTCGTAATTCACCAAGTCCATTTTGTTCACGGCAACCACAATATGTTGAATGCCAACCAAATGCGCTAAATAGCTGTGACGACGTGTTTGCGTTAGAACGCCACGACGCGCATCAATTAAAATTATGGCCAAGTTGGCAGTTGAGGCAGCAGTCACCATATTGCGGGTATATTGTTCGTGACCAGGCGCATCGGCAATAATATACTTACGTGTACCTGTGCTGAAATAGCGATAAGCTACGTCAATGGTAATACCTTGCTCACGTTCAGCTTGCAGGCCATCGGTCAATAGAGATAAATCTACCGCTTCCATACCACGCTTTTTCGAGGTGTTCGAAATTTGCGTTAACGTATCGGCCAAAATGGTTTTGGTATCAAATAGTAGGCGGCCGATAAGCGTACTTTTTCCGTCATCGACAGAGCCGCAAGTCATAAAGCGCAAAAGACTATCGTTATGTTGTGTTGTTACATTGCTCATTTAGAAATAGCCTTCTTTTTTACGTTGTTCCATTGATGCATCAGAGGTTTGGTCATCAAGCCTTGTCGCGCCACGCTCTGTAATAGTAGAGGTTGCAGTTTCAAGTACAATTTTTGATACTGTGTCTGCGTCAGAAATCACAGGTGCTGTGCAGCTAATATCGCCTACAGTTCTAAAGCGTACTTGCATGTTGATGATTTCTTCGCCAGCTTTCACAGGGTTGGTCACTTCACCATTCACAAGTGGAACATTCACTGGCACGATTGAGCCGCCACGCATGACGATGTCGCGTTTATGTGCAAAATAAATACTTGGTAATTGTAATTTTTCACGTTCGATATATTGCCAAACGTCCATTTCAGTCCAGTTAGAAATAGGGAAGGCACGAATGTTTTCGCCTTTGTGTGAACGAGCGTTGTACAAGCTCCATAATTCTGGGCGCTGATTTTTCGGATCCCATTGACCGAATTCATCGCGGAAGCTCATGATGCGTTCTTTAGCGCGCGCTTTTTCTTCATCACGACGTGCACCCCCAATACAGCAATCAAAACCAAATTCTTCAATCGCTTCAAGCAGCGTGACTGATTGATGCTTGTTGCGCGATTCATCTGCTGATTTTAGTACGACAGTGCCGCGTTTCATTGAATCTTCAACAGAGCGCACAATTAAGCGCTCGCCTAATTCGGCAGCGCGTTGATCACGGAAATCAATCACCTCTTGGTAATTGTGGCCAGTGTCAATGTGCATTAATGGAAACGGAAAGCGTCCTGGACGAAATGCTTTCTCAGCCAAACGTAAAATACATAGTGAATCTTTACCGCCTGAGAATAGCAACACTGGGTTAGAACCTTGCCCAGCAACCTCACGCAAAATGTAAATGGCTTCTGATTCTAGCCAATCTAAATGTGATAAAGGTTGGTGGTTTGATTTTTTTTTATTTAACATATTCAATAGCTTACTTTATATAATTAATTCAAAACTTTAATTCTTTTTAACACTTACGTTTTTTTACGAGCTATTTTTTAACGTGAAGTCCACATTCTTTGCTTAACGCGTCTTCCCACCACCATCTGCCAGCGCGAACATCTTCGCCCATGGCAATTGCACGCGTACACGGTGCGCAGCCTATGCTTGGGTAAAATTGATCGTGAAGTTGGTTATAAGGTACTTCATGCATGCGTATGTATGCCCAAACTTCTTGTTCTGTCCAATCGCTTAACGGATTAAACTTTTCTAGTTTGTTACCTTCGTCAAACTCACGCACTGGTAAGCTGATTCTTGTAGTAGCCTGTGCTGCACGCATACCAGTGATCCATGCATCTTTGCCTTTAAGGGCGCGTTGCAAAGGTTCTACTTTACGCATATGGCAGCAACTTTTACGAAGTTCAATTGATTCGTAAAAAGCATTAATACCATTCGTCTTAACGTAAAACTCAACTGTAGCAGCTTGCGGAAAATAGACATTCAACTTTGTGCTGTAGTGCTTTTCAGTTTCCGCTATCAAGTCATAAGTTTCAACGGGTAAGCGACCTGTATCAAGAGAAAAAACTTCAATCGCTAGCTGATTTTTTATGATGATGTCAGTTAAGACCATGTCTTCCGCACCAAAGCTGTTGGCAAAGGTAATCGCTTTTAGCTCAGCGCTCGCGTTGCGTAATAGTGCTAATACAGCAGCTGATTTTGCATTTACGCTAGCAACAAGTACATCAGTCAACTCTGGCTTGGTTGCCGGGTTGCTCGCCGCTGGTTTGAGCATAGAAACGGTGCTATTCATTATGCCACTCGGTTATAGCGTTTAAACACAGGGCGAGGTTCATCAACTGCTCCTTGGTATGGATTAGTAAAGTCATTCAAGCTGGCTAATGCTTCTGTTGCCGAGCGATCTGCGCGAACGAGATAGCTGGTAAAACCGCTGCGTTTAAAGAAGTATAATTGGTCGCGTAACACATCTCCGATAGCACGCAATTCGTTTTTAAAGCCATAGCGGGTGCGCAATAGGGTGCCCAGTGAAAATATACGCCCATCAGCAAAGCGCTCTACATGCACGGCGATAATAGGCAAGCTATTTAAATCACTGACGTTACTCACTAAATCTTCTAAAATTTCATGCGTATCAACCCACACGCCGATTTGATTGCTGGTCAAACGGTCTTGCAGCTCGACTTTGCGTGCGATAAATACGCTTAAAGGCACAATCACTTTGCCAATGCTCGGAATCTCAGTATTAGCAATTTGTTCGGCTGAGACAGTTTTTTCACCTGTGAGCTTGAATAAAACTACTTTACCAGCTTGCTTACGCTCTTCCACTTGGCTAGCGGGTAGTTTAACGATAGCCCATTCGTCTTCTGAAATGGCAGCAATGCCATTATTTAGCGTGATTAGATTACTCATGCTGTTACTCCTGGTTTTGCTGTATTTTTGTCTGCATAAACATGTGCTTTGAATGGCGCAACCCCTAAGCGGCGTGCGGTATCAATAAAGCGCTCTTCAGGTGTACGCTCCTGAATGTAAACATCAATCAACTTTTGTACGACAGAAGGCATTTCTTCAGCAGAGAATGATGGCCCAATCACAGAACCCAAGCTTGCGTCGTTGCCTTGGCTACCGCCAATGCTGACTTGATACCATTCTGAACCGTCTTTATCGACACCTAAGATACCGATGTGACCAATATGGTGATGACCACAGGCGTTCATACAGCCTGAGATATTGAGTTCAATATCACCAATATCATGCAAGTAATCTAGATTATCAAACTGCATTTGAATAGCCGTTGCAATCGGAATGCTTTTTGCGTTAGCCAATGAACAGAAATCACCGCCTGGGCAGCAGATAATGTCAGTCAATAAGCCGATGTTTGGCGTTGCTAAACCATTTGCACGGGCTTTTTCCCACACAACAAACAAATCGCTGAGTTTGATGTCGGCCAAAATTAAATTTTGCTCATGTGAAACACGTAATTCGCCAAAGCTGTATTGGTCGGCAAGGTCGGCAACGACATGCATTTGCTCCGCAGTTGCATCGCCTGGTGCTGTACCGTGTGGTTTTAATGAAAGCGTAACGGCACGATAGCCCACAGTTTTGTGTGCATGCACATTACGTTTAACCCATGCAGAAAAAGCTGGGTTGCTTGCAATAATCGCATCAAAACCTGCATCATGCGCTGGTAGCGTTTCATAAGGCATGGCATCAAAATGCTTGCTAACGCGCTCTAATTCAGCATCAGGAATTGTGTTGGGGGCATCTTTCAAGTGTGACCACTCTTCTTCAACTTGACGTTTGAACTCTTCAATACCAAGTGCTTTTACTAAAATTTTGATACGCGCTTTGTAAGAGTTATCGCGGCGACCATGCAAGTTGTAAACGCGAATGATAGCTTCACAATAGGTGAGGGCATGCTGCCACTCTAAATGTTCGCGA
>JAYTRW010000191.1:0-15275 GCA_043745985.1 Methylotenera sp. | reverse complement strand
ACGGCTGGATTAGCCCTGTCGACTTTGAAGCAAAGTATTACAAAAGTATTGAGGGGTTGCTTGTCTAATTTTATGGCTAGGTTCAGATTGAAGATATTACTGAGCGTAAAGTACGAGACAGTGAAGTGAAACAACACGCTTACTTTGATACACCCACTAAGTTGCCAAATCGTCGAATGCTTTTGGAAAGGCTAACTCAAGCGCTATCACAGTCTGAAAAATCCGAACATTTTACGGCCTTATTCTTTTTAGATTTGGATCACTTTAAACAAATTAATGACTCTTTAGGTCATGATGCAGGGGATCTAATACTCAAGGAGTCTGCTTTGCGATTATTGTCCTGTATGCGCACTGATGATACGGTTTCGAGATTGGGTGGTGATGAGTTTGTCATTATTCTTTCTGAAATAGCTGATGCAAATGATGCCAAAATGGTTGCAGAGAAAATTCTCAAGAAATTTCTAGAGCCTATTGAAGTTAATGGGAAAAAAGTTTTCATAGGGACCAGTATTGGAATTGCCATATGTTCAGGCGAGATAAAGCCCAACACCAAACAGTTGATGAAGCATGCAGATATCGCTATGTATCAAGCAAAGGCAGCGGGTAGAAACAGGTATTATTTTTATGACTCGGTATAAGTAAACTAGGATCTACTAGCCTAATACTCACTTCTCAACCATCCCAATATTGACCACCATAACCCGCTTAGGGCCAGAAAAACCCAAAAAGTTATTTTGGGTTTTATTCTATATAACACCCCTTTATAAGACCGCTTTGGATTGAATAGAAATCAATCATAAATGCACACAGATAAGCAATGAAATGTACCTGAAAAATCAAAGCTTGCCAGCCAATAGGGGATGAAGCTTATTTATAAGCTTTTCAGATAAAAGCTTTATTTAGTATGTTAGCTTCGCTGGCTTAAATTTTTGATATAAATTTCGTTAGCATTGGCATAGGTTTTGCCTAGTTATGATTTGACTTTAGATAATAGAAAAGAAAAAACAGCATATGAAATTATATTTAAATACATTAGATCAGACACTCGCGCTTGCCAGCCTTGATCTTAAGCATGAGCACAACCCTGAAAAATCTGTTTTTATTTTCGACTTTGATGATGAAGAATCATTGACTCACACGCTCAACCAGCTTGCGGAGAAGCTGCCAGAGCAGCTTCTTGATGAGTCCTATGTGATGGTCGTAAAAGATACTAACCCGACGGACCCCGCAGAGACGATTGCGGGTGTTATACCATTCAACACCTTTTATGCTAGACGCCTGCACTCATGGTTGCTTGATGATCTTAGCTCACATGTGCAGATATATTTCCAGCCTATTGTTGATTTCACCCAGAACGGTAAGATTTTTGGCTATGAGGCCTTGTGCCGCATAGAGAATCCCTCTGGGCAGCTGTTGAATGGTGAGGAGTCATTTAAGCTGGCAAGCCAGCTTAAATGTAGCGAAGAGCTAGACATTGCTTGCCAGCAAAACGCGTTGATTGGGAAAGCACATTCAATTGCATCAGGCATCCCCATTTTCATTAATGTTCTACCACAAACCATCATGAAAAAACGCTGGCTGACCCTCATGCTAGAAACCATTAGTAAATATGGCATTGAGCAACGTGAAGTCGTGATTGAAATTGTTGAATGTGAGAAAGTATCTCCCGAGCTTTTAGCAGAGTGCTGCGATGAAATTCGTGCTCACGGCCTGCGTATAGCACTTGATGACATGGGCTCAGGCTTTAATGGTTTGCGCACCTTGGCTGCTGTTCGTGCGGACTATATCAAAATTGATCGAGCGATTGTTCACGAAGCGCAAGGCAGTCGTGTGCGCACGGTATTACTGGAAGCCATTATCTCAATGGCGCAAGGACTTGGGGCTTGCCTATGCGCAAGGCTACTATTTTGCAAAACCGGAAAGTAAACCAGCCCAATCGGTGACAGAATTGCCTAAGCACGATGAGGCTCATCGTTCGCATATTCCAGATGAGTTCAGGATTGGTGAGTTTGTGATGCGCGGGCTGACAATAGAGGTCAACACTTCGATTGAAGAGGCTCGAGCAATTTTCGAGAGGAGTATGGATACTGAAATTGCTGTGGTGCTGGATAATTTGCGGCCTATCGGCTTGCTCAGGCGGGGCAAGGTGTTTACTCAGCGTAGCAACTCGTTGGGCGCCTATTGCGATGCATTGCCGAAAATGATCACTAGCCGTACTCCTTCATCATTATTGGCGCGTGGGCTTTACCTAGAGCGCGGCGATGCCCAACCCTGGATTATGGTGGGCGATGATGGCATCTACATCGGCATTTTACAGCCACTAGAAATTATGGCGCAGCTGATCAGCCGCAAGATGAGTACTGGCAGTCTGCACCAACTTAGTCAGCTGACCACAGGGCCAACATTACGGCAATCGCTGGATGTTAACTTACGCAATAACCCCAACACGATATTGGTCTACATCGATCTTGACCACTTTAAAGCCTACAACGACTGGTATGGTTTCATACGCGGCGATGCCATGATTCGCTTGTTATCCGAAATTGTCAGACAGGAGTTTCTTGGCGCTGCAGGAATTTTGGTTGGCCACATTGGTGGTGGTGACTTTGTGTTGATTCTTGATCACATCAACACTAGCCTTGAATGCAAGCTGCTGGATGTGATCTATCATTTCCATGACCTCGCCAGCCACTTATATGACACATCAGATCTGGAGCGTGGATTCTTCACCACAGAGGATGGCGGCGAGCATCCAGTCGCCAGCATCTCAATCGCAGCCGTTAATGGCAGCCAAGGTGGGCTATCCAACAGTGTGGCCGCTGCAGAGCGTGCGGCATACCTGAAGAAGATAGGTAAATCCAATATAGGCAGCATTATTGTCGTAGAAGACGTTATACCTAGACTTGTATTACCGCAGCATGAGATTCACTCCGATTGGCAGGCGCGCGCTGGAGGCGTTGCAGTCCCTACTTAAATATCGCCGCTCGGAAGACTCGCATTGTATGGATAGCTGCTTCACTGATTATCCATTCTTTGAGGTGATATTTGAGCTTAATGCTAATGGGATACAGCGATATCCCAACTGGATTAATCCAAACATGTACGGCAAGATTAAAGCGGGGGGAGCTGCGGTTGATCGTAGCCAGCAAGCTTATTACAATGTAGCGTATGAAACGCTAAAACCGTATATCTCCAACATCTACCTATCGACAGCAACTGAAGATTTTTGTTTGACGGTTTCGCTGCCTATTCTGAATCAGGTGGGTGGTCTAGAATCAATACTCGTTGCGGATATCAGTATTGCTGCAATGGCAATGCTGAGCAGCACCATGGTAGCTACAGATAAGCAAAATTGATGAAATGTTAGACATAGCGAAATTAAGACTTCAAAATTCTAACTAGCAATTCGAGCACATAAAAAATGGCGGATAACCGCCATTTTTTATAGATTAAAACTTAAACCATATTATTGCCTAATTAAGTAATCAAACGCACCCAAAGCTGCTTTAGCGCCCTCGCCCATCGCAATAATAATCTGCTTATAAGGTGTAGTTGTGACATCGCCCGCAGCAAATACGCCTGGCAATGAAGTGGCATTATGATGATTCACTTCAACTTCACCAAACTTGCTTAAATTGACCGTGCCTTTTAACCAGTCACTATTAGGCAACAAACCAATTTGCACAAATACAGCATCGAGTGCTAAATGTTTACTTTCACCAGTGACGCGGTCCGTGTAAGTTAAACCATTCATTTTAGAACCATCACCAGTCACTTCAGTGGTTTGCGCACTTGGAATAATGGTGACATTAGGCAAAGAGCGTAGTTTTTTCTGTAACACAGCATCGGCTTTCAGTACTGTATCAAACTGCAATAAAGTTACATGTGCTACAAAGCCTGCCAAATCAATCGCCGCTTCAACACCAGAGTTACCACCACCCACCACTGCTACAGGCTTGCCTTTAAACAAAGGGCCATCACAATGTGGGCAATAAGCCACGCCTTTTCCGCGGTATTCTTTTTCACCCGGAACACCCAGCTCACGCCAACGCGCGCCAGTCGCTAGAATCACTACTTTACTTTTAAGCGTGCCGCCGCTTTCTAATTTCAGCTCGATTAAATGATTGTTTTTATTGCCATCTTTACCTGGCTCAGACAAGCTCACCGCGCGTTGCAAGTTCATAATATCGACGTCGTAACTTTTCACATGCTCTTCAAAAGCTGCCACTAATTTAGGCCCTTCAGTTGCATGCACAGAAATAAAATTTTCGATACCTAGTGTATCCATCACTTGGCCGCCAAAACGCTCCGCGACGATACCCGTTCTAATACCTTTACGTGCGGCATAAATTGCAGCAGAAGCACCCGCAGGTCCACCGCCAACCACTAACACATCATAGGGCGCTGCCTCATCTATTTTTTTAGCTTCGCGTGCAGCTGCGCCAGTATCAATTTTGAGCAAAATTTCATCTAATTCCATACGGCCTGCGCCAAACACTTCACCATTCAAATACATGGTTGGCACAGACATAATTTCTCTGGCTTTTACTTCATCTTGATACAGTGCGCCGTCAATCATCACGTGGGTGATATTGGGGTTAATCACTGCCATCATGTTCATGGCTTGCACAACGTCTGGGCAATTATGGCAACTTAAAGAAATGTAGGTTTCAAAATGAAACGTGCCTTCAACCGCAGCAATTTGCGCAATTTTTTCAGCTTCTAATTTCATTGGATGATCACCCGTATGTAGCAATGCCAATACCAGTGAGGTAAATTCATGCCCCATAGGAATACCAGCAAAGCGCACACCCACTGATTGGCCTGCATTTTTATGTGTAGCCGCGCGCTTCACTGTAAACGATGGCTTACGCGCATCATCGCCATTGGTCAGCGTGATTTTGTCTGACATGCTAGCAATTTCTTCTAATAACACGCGCATCTCTTGTGCAGCTGCGCTGTTATCTAATGAAGCAACAAGCTCGATAGGCTCGCGCAACATACCTAAATAGGTTTGTAATTGAGTTTTGATATTTTCTTCTAGTGCCATGATGACTCCCTTTTTATTCCTAAATTCGCTTATTTTTGGCAAATAAAAAGCACTATCTTTTGAATAATGCTTTTGTAAGCGCTACTCCCTTAAATGGTGTTATAAAGATGTAGCGTACTGCGTACTACTTAAAACTTGCTTGTTAGATTTTGCCTACTAGGTCAAGTGAAGGTGTAATTGTTTTAGCGCCTTCTTGCCATTTTGCTGGGCAAACTTGACCAGGGTTAGCTGCTGTAAATTGAGCTGCTTTTAATTTACGTAGTGTTTCTTTCACATCACGTGCAATTTCGTTGCTGTGGATTTCTACAGTTTTAATCACGCCTTCTGGATTAATGACAAAAGTACCACGTAATGCAAGTCCTTCTTCTTCAATATGTACGCCAAATGCACGTGTCAATTGGTGTGTAGGGTCGCCAACTAGTGGAAATTTTGCTTTACCTACTGCAGGTGAAGTTTCGTGCCATACTTTATGTGAGAACTGTGTATCTGTTGTCACGATATACACTTCAGCACCGGCTTTTTGGAATTCTGCGTAGTTATCAGCAGCATCTTCAACTTCTGTAGGGCAGTTAAAAGTAAATGCAGCTGGCATAAAAATCACTACCGACCATTTACCTTTCATGCTGACATCGCTCACTTCAATAAATTTACCGTTATGAAAAGCTTGTGCTTTAAATGGTGGAACTTGTGTATTAATTAATGACATAGTTTCTTTCCTTATTTGTGGGTTGAATAAAATTTACTGCTTCTTAATTGATAGAAATGATTATAGAGAGTTAGATTAACTAAATCCAATATATCATCCTAATGGTTACGATAAATTTAATTTATCAAAAATCCATATTTGAATATTAAACTTATTAAGTGACAAGAATATTCTGCGTTGCAGTTTCACCTAAACTGTCATGCCAAGTCACAGCAATAGTATCGCCAACCTTTGCGCCTGTTAATCTAAAGGTTAGATACGGATTCTTTGAGATACCCGTTCCCCACTGCGCCTCCAGCACAGTTTTGCCATTTAAAGTGGCAGTGACTAATTGCACAAAATGTGCAGGAATCAATCGATCAAAATCATCCTTTTTACGGCCAGTTTCCATAGGGTGACTCATTAGCACTTTCACCTCGGTCACTTCAGCCTTTAGTTGGGCACGCATTTTCATATTATCTGATGCCATAGAAATCCTTAGCCGCAACCATTCTCTAAAACAATCACATTTTTAGCATTAGTAAAATATTGATTGCCAGCCTTCACAACAACTTTGACATCTGAAGTTTCCGCCATCTTGATACGTGTCACCACAAAAGGCTCGGCGCCATTGCTAAATTTGAAGTGTGCAATGAGTGGCGTTGGATTTCTCTCTACTAAAATAGAAATAGTTTCAGTGTTGGGAATATTGCTTTTGACTTCAACCTGAACAATTGCACCATTTTCAGCTTTATCTGGCAGGGTAATCAAAATTCCCTGACTCAGCCTTTCGCCGTTAACTTCTAAATTACTTTCAGCTTCATTTAACTGAGTGGTTTCAAACGCAGCCTTATTCCATATTGCGGCAAAGGCACTTATAGGCGCAATAAAAGCCAAAGCAAACGCACCAGATATGAGCTTTATAAAATCTCTACGTTGCATTTTTGATCCTCATTAACCTTTTTTCACATCACCTTGCAAACGGCGTAATTCTGTTAGCCGCGCTTCGACAATAGATTTTTGATAAAAATCACCATCATTGGCTTTAACAGCCAGCTCCATTTGCTCTATCGCTCGTGCAAGATCGTACTTTCTAAAATAAGCCTCACCTTGCGCTTGATAACTCAGCAAAAGCCTATTCTGCATAGTATAGGCTTTTGCCAATACATCGTAAAACTGCGCATCATTGGGATACAACCCTTGCTTATCTTTAATCAGTTTAATAGCACTATCAGCCTGTTTAATCGCCAAAAAGTGATCTGCGTAACCGTAAATCAGTGCCCGATTATCTGGGTACAATTTAAGCGCTGCCGCGTATTGTTTAGCTGCCTGTTGCGGATTATTCTCTACGACTTGCAAACGTGCACTTAGATTTTCTATCATGGCATGTTGCGGTGCGTTCTTTTTCAACCAAGCCACTTCCTTCTCGGCTTGTGGCAAAGCATTTTTACGCAGATAAGCGACTGCTAGCCCGTAATGCTCAGCCGCTTCATTGGTATATTTGTGCTCACTAATATTTTGCTTAAACACTTCAATGTTAGTGTCTGCTGAGCCATTATTGGCAATGATTTTGGCGCGCACGTATTGAAACTCAACGCTATCAGGCACTTGTCGGTAAGTCATTTGTGACACGCGATTTGCAACATCGGCGATACGTTCACTGGTCAGCGGGTGTGTGCGTAAAAAGCTAGGCGCACCACCTTCTGCAAAACGCGTACCACGCTGCAAAGTGGTAAAAAACGCAGGCATCGCACGCACATCAAAACCGCCACTATCTAAAATTTGCAAACCAACGCGATCAGCTTCGCGCTCGTGGTCACGTGTGTAATCTAACTGATTTTGTATACCGACAGCCGCAGAGGTAGTTAGCGCACCACTCGCCAAGTCTGGGTTAGCTCGCGCGACCAGCAATGCTAACGCTATACCTGCAATATTTTTAAACGTGTCATATTTTTGCGAAGCCAACATACGCGCCATGTGGTGCTGTGTCACGTGACCAATTTCGTGGCCTAATACACTGGCGAGTTCAGATTCATTATTCGTGGCTAGTATTAAGCCTGTATGCACCCCAACCACGCCGCCAGGCATGGCAAAAGCGTTGATTGAGTTATCCTGCACCACAAAAAAGTTAAATTTCTGCTGCTTATCACTGCTCGCTGAAACCAATCGATTACCCAGATTATTCAGGTAATCGATAATTTCTACGTCTTGCACCACCTCGTCACTGGTCGATACATCGCGCATAATCTGCTCGCCAATGCGCCTTTCATCAAGCGGCGTTAACACGGTTTGCGAAACATCGCCTAGCTCAGGCAAACTCAAATCAAAGCTTCTTGGCGCTTCATAAGGCTTACCCGTTAACACAGGTTCGCCATAAGATTGCGCCCCCAAATTGGCGGTTAGCGTGCTGTTTGTTATCAGCAAAATTGCAATTACAATAGTTTTTAATTTCATTATTGTTATGATAGCTACTTTACGAAGCTAGTTCAGCAGGAATCATAAAAATAATAAATCATGGAAAGCAAAAAATGACTCACGCAGCAAACACCCTCACCCACTTTGATAACAGTGGTCAAGCGCACATGGTCGATGTTGGCGACAAAGCACACACCAAGCGAATCGCTATTGCCAGCGGTGAAATTACCATGCAAGCCAGTACCTTAGCGCTGATTAAAAGTGGCGACTCAAAAAAAGGAGATGTACTCGGCATTGCAAGAATTGCCGCGATTCAAGGTTCAAAACGCACCTCTGACTTAATCCCCCTCTGCCATCCAATTAGCCTGACAAAAGTAGCTGTCACCTTTGAAATAGACGATAAAAATACATCCGTTATCTGCACCGCCACCACCGAAACTACAGGTCAAACTGGTGTAGAAATGGAAGCACTAACCTCTGTGAGCGTGGCCTTGCTGACGATTTATGATATGGTAAAAGCTGTTGATCGCGGCATGACGATAGGTAGCATCAAGCTGCTGGAAAAACATGGTGGCAAGTCTGGAGATTGGGTGGCGCCATAGTAAGCACTACAATTAATCAAAAAAGTACTATCGTCCAACTCCTGTCCAACTAAAGAATATATTTTGTAGGGTGTCTCACTGGTGAAATTCCTACGCCCTTTTACCCCCCTGCTACCGCGCCATAAACAACTATTAATGACCACCAACAAAACTGGATTCCAGCCTTCGCGAGAATGACGTAGGTTATAAATTCCTAGTGTTTGGATTCAAGAAGCATATGTTTGCTAACTACACTGGTAAGGCGTGGCGTCAATTAAAGGCTTTTCACCTAACATCAAAGCTGTCACCAACTTGGCACTGGCGGGTGCCATCGTTAAACCGTATCTAAAATGCCCAGTATTTAGGTAAAGATTTTCTATGGTTGGATGTGCCGAAATAGTCGGTAGGTTTTCTGGGGTACCTGGGCGCAAGCCACTCCAATGTTTGAGTATGGCTTGATTTTTTAGTGCAGGCATAATTGCTTCGGCTTTTGCACTAATCTCATTGCGCACTTCTTGCGTAACGGTAGTGTCGAAACCAACATCCTCTAGTGTGCTGCCTGCTAACAAATGGCCATCTCGGCGTGGAATCATGTAGAACCCTTCTCGATAGACAATTTGCTGAAGGTTTTTTTCAGGTTTATATAGCAGAATTTGCCCACGCATGGGTTTGATATTCAGTTTGGCACTGGTTTCTTTTAACAACTCAAAACTCCATGCGCCTGATGTGACGACAAATTGGTTTGCACTGATAGTTTTGCCATCAATAGTTTGCCATTCGTTTAGCTTTTGCATTTCTTTTAGCGGCACAAGCTCGGTATGCTCCAGCATAGTGACCTTGTTTCTCTCTAACCATTTACGCATGGCTTGCATAAAATAAGGTGGGCGTATTTGGCCTACTGTAGGTAACCATAACGCCTCTTCGCCACTGAGCGACTGCACACCAAATGCAGATGCTCTAACGGCCTGAGCTGGTAATTGGTTGTTTTCACACCAAGCAGTGGCCGCTTGGGTATCGAAGTTCGGCAGTAGTAGAAAGCCTGATTGTTCAAAATCGGTATCGATGCCTGTTTCGCGCAATAAACGTTGGCAAATTTCTGGGTAAGACTTCGCACCGTAATTGGTCAGCGTATTCACGGCATCAGAATAAAACCAAGGCAATAACGGAAAAACAATGCCGCCACCTGCCCAAGAGGATTCGCCCGAAGTCTGGCTGGCGATTTGGTTGCGCTCTACGATGGTGACTTTGCAGCCGCGACCGACTAATTCCATCGCGGTCATACAGCCAACAATGCCACCGCCTACGATTACTACATTTTTTGTCATCATTTCTACTTACTGTAATTTCTGCTTACTTATTGGCTATGCGCCCTATTAACAAAGCATTCTGCGCGTTAGTTAAGCCTGTTGGCTGACCAAGCAGAACAATAACATCACCCTCCGCCAATATACTTTCCTCACTAGGCTGGGAGCCATTAGAATTTGGGCGGCGTATGGATTTCACTTCTACGTCAAAATTTTCTAGATGCATATCAGCCAAGTTTCGGCCAATGGCAAATGTACCTGGTGAAATAATCACCGAATGCAGCCGCACTTGTTGATTTGCCAGATCTTCATTTTCAGCATCTGAAATACCATGGAAGTAGCCTTTAAACAATTTATAGCGTTCTTCGCGAAAGATACGAATGCGCTTCACAACGCGATTTAATGGCACACCGAGTAGCATGAGCGCATGCGAGGCCAACATTAAGCTGCCTTCTAAAATCTCTGGTACAACTTCAGCCGCACCCGCCGCACGTAGGGCTTCCATATTGGTGTCGTCCACCGTGCGTACAATGACAGGTAATTGCGGATAATTTTCTTGTACGATATGCAGAATCTTCATAGCCGCACGATTATCCGCATAACTAATCACCAAAGCTTTAGCCCTTGCGCCGCCCGCAGCCTCTAGCACTACGCGTCGAGCTGCATCACCAAACATAACATTCTCACCCGCTGTTGCCGCCTCCAGCACGCGCGAGGGGTCAATATCTAAAGCAATATACGGGATATTTTCTTCTCTTAAAAAGCGTGCGAGATACTGACCGCTACGCCCATAGCCACAAATAATCACATGGTTATGTAAGTGCTTACCAACATCATCAATATCCTGTACCACTTGCCCACTATTACGGCTATAGCTTTGTACCAATTTTCTGGCAATGCGCCCGTTGTACTGAATGAGAAACGGCGCAATCACCATAGAAAGTAAGGATGCAGCGAGTATGACTTGCAGGGCTGGTCCACTGACAAGCTTTTGTTCTACGCCTAGCGCCAAAATCACAAAGCTAAACTCGCCTGCCTGCGCCAGAATCAAACCCGTGCGAATCGCTACGCCACTTTCATATTTCACTAGCCTGACCACCAAAGTCACGATCGCGGCTTTAAACAACACTAGCGCAATCAACACCAATAAAATCGCACCGATATTATTGGCTATTTGTTGTACGTCCAGCAGCATACCAACGCTAATAAAAAACAAACCTAGAAAGATGTCGCGGAACGCTGAAATGTCTGATTCCACCTGATATCTAAACTTAGTTTCTGAAATTAACATCCCTGCGATAAACGCACCTAAGGCATAAGACAAACCCGCGAGCTTAGTTGCATAGGCCAATAACAAAGTGACCATTAATACGTTCATTACAAACAGCTCGCGTGAGCGCTGGCTAGCGACCAAATTAAACCACGGGTTGATTAACCATTTACCAATGGTAAACAAAAACAACAGCATGCCTGCCGCTTTTAACATCGCCAGACCAAGGACATCTGTTAGATTGGTACCAACCACACCTAAAGCAGGAATAAGTACTAAAATTGGCACAACTGCAATGTCTTGAAACAACAACACGCCGATACTCAAACGGCCATGACGTGAGTTTAAATCAACACGCTCGGCCAGAATCTTTGAAACAATAGCCGTAGAAGACATGGTGATAGCAGCGCCGATTACAAATGCCGCAGACCAATCTAAACCAGCCAACTTGGCTAACCCCATCACAACGCCAAGCGTAAGGAAAACCTGTGAACCACCTAAGCCGATTACCTTTTTTCGCATGGCGTAAAGTTGAGGCAAGCTAAATTCAAGGCCGATACTAAACATTAAAAACACAATGCCGAATTCTGCAAACTCACGATTGGCTTCGCTATCTGGCAGCAAGCCAGACGTATGCGGCCCAAGCACCACACCCACTAAGAAATAAGCCAGCATTGCTGGCAAACGCATTGCGCGAAACAGGGCAACGGCTAATACAGCGCTGATGAGTAGAATTAGAATTAAAGGTAAAGGTTCGTTCATAATGAGTTATAAATTGTATCTGACTATCAGTTGTGTACTTTTGTGTTGAGTCAATCAAATAGGTACTAAAAAAACCACATTAGCAAAATTTGTGCCTAAAACAACATTATTTTACTAATTTTAGCAAAATTGTCATTTGTGAGGCATATTTAAGCTTTATGTGTGAGGATTTCCCTTTTATACTAACCGATAAATATGTCAGTTTTTGGAAAATTCGATTAATAATGCAGCTTAAATAAATGTTATCAAAAAATAATACTTCAATTTCAGCCACTACTAAGCAAGCCACTTTAGCGTTGGCGCGTGATGTACTGCTATTAGAAGCCAGTGAAATCAATGCGCTTGCTACTAGGCTAGATGGTCAATTTACCGATGCAGTTGCCCTTATTCTACAATGCAAAGGACGCGTTGTGGTCAGCGGCATGGGCAAGTCTGGTCATATTGGCGGCAAAATTGCCTCGACACTAGCCAGTACTGGTACGCCTGCATTTTTTATGCATCCCGCAGAAGCCAGCCATGGCGATTTGGGCATGATTACTGCAGGCGATATTGTGATTGCGCTCTCAAACTCAGGTGAAAGCGATGAAATTCTCGCCATTGTGCCGCCGCTCAAAAGGCTGGGTGCAAGCATCATCGCCATTACAGGGAATGATGCATCTACTTTAGCAAAAGCCGCTGACATTCATTTAAGCGCACATGTGGCTAAAGAAGCCTGTCCACTAGGTTTAGCGCCCACTTCAAGCACAACGGTTGCGCTAGCTTTAGGTGACGCACTGGCTTTGTGTGTGCTTGATCAGCGTGATTTTACCGCTGAAGATTTCGCGCGTTCTCATCCTGGCGGTAGCCTTGGTCGACGCTTACTGATTCATGTAAACGACTTAATGCGCACTGGCGACCAAGTGCCGCAAGTCACAATCGATGCCACGCTGTCTGATGGCTTGTTAGAAATGACACGGAAGGGCCTAGGTCTTACCGCGATTGTTGATAGCAACAATGTGCCTATTGGCATTTTTACCGATGGCGATTTACGCCGAGCTTTTGAACAAAAAGTAGATGTTGCCACCTCTGGTATTAAAGATGTGATGCATCAAAATCCGTCTACGATTCATCAAAGTAAACTAGCCATAGAAGCCGTTGAAATGATGGAGCAACGTAAAATCAACGCGCTCTTAGTCACCGACGATGCAGGTGTTTTAGTAGGTGCATTAAACATGCATGATCTTTTATTAGCGAAAGTAGTTTAAATTTGATGACCATAAAGACGTTAAATACTGAGCTATTAGCTCGTTTTAAAAACATCAAGCTGCTAGTCCTTGATGTCGATGGCGTGATGACCAACGGCGGTCTGACGATAGGTGATGATGGTCAAGAATATAAGACTTTTCATGCACATGATGGGCTGGGCATGAAGTTGCTCAAAGCCTCAGGCGTTGAAATGGCGATTATTACAGGACGCACCTCCAACGTGGTTAAAAAACGTGCTGAAAGTACCGGCGTTGCACATTTTTACCAAGGCGCAGAAGATAAGTTAGCGGCTTTTAACGACTTAGTCAGTAAAAGCGGATTACAAGCAAGCCATTGTGCATTTATGGGTGATGATGTGGTGGATTTACCGCCCATGCTTAAATGCGGGCTCGCACTTACTGTCCCTGACTCACCAGCTTTAGTGCTGCAATATGCGCATTATGTCACCGCTAAATCAGGTGGCCACGGTGCAGTGCGCGAGATTTGCGAGCTGATTATGCAGGCGCAAGGTACGTTTGACGCACAAATGGCACAATTTTTAACGCAAGCAAGTATTTCTAACTAATGAGCTTGAGTAAACGTTCTGCAATTATTTTCCCGATAGTGATACTGTCGGTGCTTGCATTGCTCACGGTCTGGGTTAACCATATGGTACAACCGCCACAAGCAAAGTTAGATGGTAGCAGTAGGCATGACCCAGATTACATTATGAGTAATTTTGTGACCTCACAAACAGATGTAAATGGCATCTTGCGCTACAAATTAGCCGCAGCGGAAATGAGACATTTCCCTGATGATGACAGTACGGTATTACAGCAACCTCGTTACACACAATTTAGTGTGGGCAAGCCTTATACACAAGCTGAGGCATTACGAGGTTACGTTGCGAGCGATGGTGAACAAGTGCAGCTAGTTGATAATGTAAAGATTACTCGCCAAGCTTTTGCAGGAAAAGGTGAAATGACGATGGAAACAGAGTATCTTAACATTCTGCCAAATCAAGATTTGGTACGCACTGATAGCCCAGTCGTGATTAAACAAGCGCCTAAAACTGTCATCTACGCGACAGGGATGGTATATGAAAAAAATACCCGCACAGTGACCTTATTGCATAGAGTACATGCGCATTATGAGAAGCCGACGACAGTAAGACCGAATGCAACCGCAACACCCGCTAAAGTACCGCAAACGCAGGTCGCACCACCTGACAAAGTAGTTAAAAAAACGACTAAAACAACTGAAACAGCCACGCAAAAAGCGGTTTCAATATTACAAAAATCTAACACGAATAATGTGTGCATTCGGAGAAGCCATGAGTAAGCAACCAACCAACCTACAACATCACTTATTAATGAGTTATGTTTTTCTAAGCTTAACTTTGCTAGGCTACTCCAGCTTTGCGCTGGCCGAGGCGGCAGATAGAGATAAGCCAATTGATTTGGAAGCCGACTCTGTGAAAGTAGATGACGCCAAGCAAATCAGCACTTATTTAGGCAACGTAGTACTGACCCAAGGTACTCTAATTATTCGTGCCGATAAACTAATTGTTCGTGAAGACAGTGCGGGGTTTCAGCATAGCACCTCCTTAGGCAACCCAACGACGTTTAAACAAAAGCGTGAAGGTAAAAACGAATACATGGAAGGTAGCGCACAGCGCATAGAATATGATGGTCGCATGGATAAAGTGCAGCTATACACTAAAGCTTGGGTAAAACGTGGTGAAGATATTGTGCATGGTGACTACATCAGCTATGACGCAAATGCTGAATATGCTGAAGTCATCGGCGGCACAAAATCGGTTAATGGCGTAACAACCAATGGCCGAGTACATGCCATCATTCAGCCAAAAAACAAAAAAGCGACTGAGCCTGTCATTGATAATACAAAGCCTATTAACAAGCCATCCAGCAGTAATCTAAGTACTGGTAATGATGTGCGTTTAAGCAGAGCCTTAGACGTTAGC
>JAYTRW010000190.1:0-5163 GCA_043745985.1 Methylotenera sp. | reverse complement strand
CCGCATAATAACTTGTTCCTGCGGCAAGTATTAAAATACTATCAACTTGCTTAAATACTTCATTGGCGTTTTCGCCAAACAGGGCAGGGGAGAATTGGTTATCGTCAATCAGCGCTTCAATGGTATCTGTCAGGGCTTTAGGTTGTTCATGTATCTCTTTTTGCATGAAATGCGCATATGGACCGAGCTCCATGCTGGCGAGCGATACGTCGCTCATGTGAATTTTGCGTTCCACAGTATTGCCGTCGCGACCAAATATGGTAACGCCCTCACGGCGCACATCAGCTACATCACCATCTTCAAGATAAATCACTTTGCGTGTCACGGATAACACTGCAGAGACATCAGAGGCAATGAAGTTTTCACCTTCACCCAGGCCTATCAATAGCGGACAACCCAAGCGCGCAGTAATCATGTGCTCAGGCTCTTTCACTGAAATCACGCTGATAGCGAAAGCGCCAGTCAGTTCAACCACCGCTTTCTGTGTAGCAGCCAATAACGGTAAATCTTGATGGTAATGGTGAATTAAATGCGCAATCACTTCGGTATCGGTTTGTGACGTAAACTCATAGCCAAGCGCTTTTAAACGTGTGCGCTGCTCATCATGGTTTTCAATGATGCCATTATGTACGACGGCAATCTCGTCTTTAGAAACATGTGGATGCGCGTTGCTTTCAGTCACGCCACCGTGTGTTGCCCAGCGAGTATGGCCAATGCCAACTTGGCCACTTAAATTAATTTCTAAAGCTTTTTCAGTCATTGCAGCAACGCGCCCAACAGCACGCACGCGCTCTATGTTTCCACCACTTAATACAGCAACGCCAGCAGAGTCGTAACCACGGTATTCCAAGCGGCTTAAACCTTCTATTAAAGTTGATACGACGTTTCTACTTGCAACTGCGCCTACAATTCCGCACATAAATGTACTTTCATCAATTAATTTACTTACAATTTACTTGGTCTTACTTTTTAATTTTAACTGGTCGTTTCCAAGCTACTATCGTTTTCTGCTCTTTTGCACGACAGAAGGTTAAAGCATCCGCTGGTGCATTTTTGGTAATGGTTGAACCTGCCGCAATGGTCGCATTTTTGCCTATAGTGACTGGCGCAATCAATTGTGAATCTGAGCCTATAAACGCGCCATCTTCAATCACCGTTCTAAATTTATTTGCACCATCGTAATTACAAGTAATCGTTCCAGCGCCAATATTCACTTGTTTGCCTACTGTGGTATCACCAACATAACTTAGATGATTAATCTTGCTGCCTACATCAACTTGCGAATTTTTAATCTCCACAAAGTTACCAATATGCGTATCTGCGGCCAGTGTAGTCCCTGGTCGCAATCTTGCAAATGGGCCAATACGGCTATTTTCACCAATCTCGGTGTCATCTATATGTGTAAAAGGCGCGATTTGAGCACCTGTCTTTATAGTGGCATTTTTAACGATACAGTTTGCTGAGATTTTTACGTTATCAGCCAAAATCACATTACCCTCAAACACGCAGTTGACATCAATCTCTACGTCCTTGCCACAGCTTAGTGAGCCACGTACATCTAGGCGGGCAGGGTCTTTTAACGTAACCCCTTGCTGCAGTAATTTTTGTGCAATACGTGTTTGATACACGCGTTCTATACTACTTAAATCTGTTTTAGAGTTAATACCTGTGACTGACCATTCATCATCTGTAATTTCTGCAATAACTTTTACACCTTGCTGCACAGCCAGCGCCACAATATCAGTCAGATAATACTCGCCTTGCACATTGTTATTGGTTAGCTGCGATAACCATTTTGTTAAATGCACATTAGGCATTGCCATAATGCCAGTATTTACTTCAATGATATTACGCTGCGCTACAGTGGCATCTTTATGCTCGACAATCGCCATGACATTTTGATTATCTGTACGTACTATGCGCCCGTAGCCAGTGGGATCTGCTTTATTAAAAGACAGTATTGCTAATTTATTATCAGCTTGTTCAATTAAGGCTTTACAGGCAGCTACATCAACCAAAGGCACGTCGCCCAGCATTACCAACGATTGTGCATCAATATCTAAAAAGGGAAGGGCTTGTTGCACAGCATGGCCTGTGCCAAGTTGTTCTGCTTGGTTTACCCAAGTAATATTTTCATGTAAAAATGCTTCACGAACAATTTCGCCGCCATAGCCATACACCACAATGATATTGCTTGGATTTAGCGTCTTCGCACAGTCAATCACATGTGCCAATATCGACTGCCCACCTATTGCATGCAGGACTTTAGGTGAATTGGAATGCATGCGAGTACCTTTACCCGCTGCAAGAATAATGATATTAAGTGGCATCATAACTTTAAAAACTTTGTGACTTTCGCATGGCTAAAGTATAACAAAAAAGGCAGCCTAAGCTGCCTTTTTGCTGGTGTTAAGTAATATAGCACCGAATTGATTGTTGCAATTAGTGCTTAACGTTACGTAGTCGCTCAATCGCTTGAATCTGTGCAATCGCTTCAGACAATTCAGCCTGTGCTTTTGCATAATCAATGTCTGAAGTACGATTTTTCATTGCTTCTTCTGCCGCTGCTTTTGATGCAAGCGCTTTAGCTTCATCTAAATCGTGACCACGCACTGCTGTATCAGCTAATACAGTAATTAAACCTGGTTGAACTTCTAACAACCCACCAGAGATAAAAATCAAAGTTTCTTCAGCAGAATCAGATAGCTTGATACGTAATGCACCAGGTTTAATTGTAGTGACCATTGGTGCATGATGAGGATAGATACCTACTTCACCTGTACTTGCTGGCACTACAACAAACTCAGCTTCACCAGCAAATATGCTAGCTTCTGCACTTACTACATCGATATGAACAGTATTTGCCATATTTTTCTCTATACTTTATTAAAGTTTACTAAGTTTTAGCTTGATATTAAATAAACTAGCTTAGTTTAAAGTTTTGGCTTTTTCTACTGCTTCTTCAATGCCACCTACCATGTAGAAGGCTTGCTCAGGCAAGTGATCGTATTCACCAGCAACAATCGCTTTAAAGCCTTTGATTGTTTCTTTTAGTGGCACGTATTTTCCTGGCGCGCCAGTAAATACTTCAGCTACGTGGAACGGTTGTGACAAGAAACGTTGGATTTTACGTGCACGGCCAACAGCTAATTTATCTTCTGGTGACAATTCGTCCATACCCAAAATAGCAATAATGTCGCGAAGCTCTTTATAACGTTGTAATGTCTGTTGAACAGAACGGGCAACGTTGTAATGCTCTTCACCAACTACCAATGGGTCTAATTGACGTGATGTTGAATCTAGTGGATCAACCGCTGGGTAGATACCAAGTGAAGCAATGTCACGTGACAATACAACTGTTGAATCCAAATGTTGGAAAGTTGTCGCTGGTGATGGGTCAGTCAAGTCATCGGCAGGTACATAAACCGCTTGGATAGACGTAATAGAACCTGTTTTAGTTGAAGTAATACGCTCTTGTAAACGGCCCATTTCGTCCGCTAGCGTAGGTTGGTAACCTACAGCTGATGGCATACGACCTAACAATGCTGATACCTCAGTACCGGCTAATGTGTAGCGGTAGATGTTATCAACGAAGAACAACACGTCACGACCTTCATCACGGAATTTCTCAGCCATTGTCAAACCTGACAAAGCCACACGTAAACGGTTGCCTGGTGGTTCGTTCATTTGACCAAACACCATCGCTACTTTTGATTCTTTCATGTCGTCTAGTTTAATAACGCCAGCTTCTGCCATTTCGTGATAGAAGTCGTTACCTTCACGAGTACGCTCACCCACACCTGCAAACACTGATAAACCTGAGTGTTGTTTTGCAATGTTGTTGATTAACTCAAGCATGTTAACGGTTTTACCTACACCCGCACCGCCGAACAAACCAACTTTACCGCCTTTAGCAAACGGGCAAACCAAGTCAATCACCTTGATACCTGTTTCTAACAAGTCTACTGAAGGTGATAGTTCTTCAAAGGTTGGTGCTTTTTGATGAATCGCACGACGCTCGTCACACTCAATTGGACCAGCCTCATCAATTGGGCGGCCTAAAACGTCCATAATACGGCCTAGTGTACCAGTACCAACTGGCACAGTAATTTGGCTGCCTGTAGATTTGAACATTACGCCACGTGAAAGGCCATCTGAAGAACCCATCGCAATAGTGCGTACAATGCCGTCACCTAATTGTTGTTGCACTTCAAGTGTTAAACCTTCTTCTGCTTTACTTGTAGCATCATCAATAATTAACGCTTCAAACACTTTAGGCATTTGGTCACGTGGAAACTCAACGTCTACCACCGCACCAATAATTTGCACTACTCTACCAATTTTTACACTTACGTCTGCTGTACTCATTTTTTATATCCTATTCAAACTAATCTGTTGAATTCAAATTTGATGTTCTATTAAAAGCTTTAAGTCTTAAGCTACCGCTGCCGCGCCGCCGACGATTTCTGAAATCTCTTTGGTAATGGCTGCTTGACGCGCTTTGTTGTAAACCAGTTTCAAATCACCAATCACTTCTTTCGCGTTATCAGACGCTGACTTCATAGCAACCATACGTGATGATTGTTCTGAAGCCATATTCTCTGCTACAGCGTTGTATACCAATGACTCGATATAACGCATCAACAACTGGTCAATCACAGGCTTGGCTTCTGGCTCATAGATATAATCCCAGTGGCCTTGAGCTGTACCAACCTTAACCGCACTCTTGATTACGCCGCTAGCCGAAAGAGGTTCAGCCTTCTCATGAACAGGATGTGTACCCAAGTGCTCACTTGTTAGCGGTAGCAATTGCTCCATTACCGGCTCTTGTTTCATGGTGTTGATGAAACGGGTATAACAAATATATAACTGATCAATTTCACCAGCTTTATAGGCGTCTAACATTACCTTGATAGTGCCAATCAGTGTTTCCAAATGCGGTACGTCACCTAAACCTGTGATGTGCGACTTAACAGTTGCACCAACACGCATCATGAAGCTATAGCCTTTGTTGCCGATAGCACTGACAGATATCTTTTTACCTTCAGTTTCCCAAGTTTTCATTTGGTTAACTGTAAGTCGCAATACGTTTGTGTTCAAAC
Source organism: Methylotenera sp. (assembly GCA_043745985.1). Lineage (GTDB taxonomy): Bacteria > Pseudomonadota > Gammaproteobacteria > Burkholderiales > Methylophilaceae > Methylotenera. The sequence goes on along the minus strand of JAYTRW010000190.1, from coordinate 61 downwards.
CGCCACACAGACCTTTATCAGAGCTGACAACGATAATGCCAACATTCTGTACCTTATCCCG
>JAYTRW010000189.1:0-5165 GCA_043745985.1 Methylotenera sp. | reverse complement strand
ATTGTTCGCTGTAACGTTTAGTCATCATTGTCCTCATAAAATGTAAAGTTAATTTAATCTTATGAGGGGTTGTTTGTCCATTTTATTGGCTAGGTTCATATATATTCATTCTAATAAAAATAGTACGTTTTAATTTTTTCGAAATTTTGACATTATTAGGAGCTTAGAAATGACATCTACATTTATTAGTAAAACCTTAATCGTCGCCTTTTCTACCATGTTAATGACTGAAACATATAGCGTTCAGGCAGATACAGCAAAAGTTGGGCAAGGTGAAGGTCAATTAGATGTCATTGCTTGGCCTGGATACCTTGAGCGCGGAGAGTCTGATAAAAATTATGACTGGGTAACAGGTTTTGAGAAAGAAACTGGTTGCAAGGTCAATGTGAAAACCGCGGGCACTTCAGACGAGATGGTTTCACTCATGAATAAAGGTGGCTATGACTTAGTCACCGCTTCTGGCGATGCTAGTCTAAGGTTAGTTGCGGGTAAAAAAGTACAGCCTATCAACACCGCCTTAGTACCTTCTTGGGCTACAGTTGATAGCCGTTTACAAAATGCTCCATGGCATACAGTTGGCGGCAAACATTACGGCGTACCTTATCAATGGGGCCCGAATGTATTGATGTACAACACAACAACGTTCAAAACAGCACCCACCTCATGGGCGACGGTATTCGAGCCGCAAAACCTACCCGATGGCAAGCCCAATAAAGGTCGCATCCAAGCCTATGATGGTCCAATTTACATTGCTGATGCAGCGCTATATTTGATGAAAAAAGATCCATCTGTTGGTATTAAAGATCCATATGAATTGAACGAAAAACAATATGCGGCTGTATTAAAGTTGCTGCGCCAGCAAAAAACGCTTACACATCGCTATTGGCATGATGTAACGGTACAAATGACCGACTTCAAAAAAGAAGGGGTAGTCGCCTCTGGCGCATGGCCATATCAGGTGAATGCATTAAAAACAGAGAAGCAACCGATTGCCTCGGTGATTCCAACTGAAGGTGCTACTGGCTGGGCAGATACCACGATGTTAGCGAGTAAAGCAAAACACCCAAACTGTGCTTACAAATGGCTAGAACACTCACTAACACCAGCAACGCAAGTTGGTGTGGCCGAGTGGTTCGGCTCCAATCCTGCGGTACCAACTGCATGTAAAGCTAAAGCACCAGGTGGCAGCAACTTCTGTGGAGATAACGGCTTTAGTCGTTATGCCGAAATTAAATTCTGGAGAACACCACAAGCCAAATGTTCACTCAAAGAAGGCTGTGTGCCCTATAGCCGATGGACATCAGACTATATTGCCATCATGGGTGGCAGATAGTTGTAGCTGATGGCTGCTATTTCAAATGTGTTTGCTGCCGTAGAGTTTTCTACCGTCAGTAGACACTATGGCGATGTTCGTGCGGTTGATAATGTTTCGATTTCTATCGCAGAGGGTGAGTTCTTTTCAATGCTGGGCCCAAGTGGTTCTGGTAAAACCACTTGTTTGCGACTCGTTGCTGGCTTCGAGCAGCCAAGCGTAGGTAGCATTAAAATTTTCGGAAAAGAGGCGGCAGGAACGCCGCCATATGAACGTGAAGTAAACACCGTTTTTCAGGATTACGCGCTGTTCCCACACATGAACGTGCTAGATAATGTCGCTTATGGTCTTCGTGTGAAAGGCATCGCTAAGCCAGAGTGCTATAAACTCGCGGAGCAAGCATTGGAGCAAGTCGCCTTGGCAGAATATGCGCAACGTAAACCTGGCGAGTTATCAGGTGGTCAGTGCCAGCGTGTTGCATTAGCGCGGGCACTAGTGAATAAACCAAGGGTTTTATTGCTAGATGAACCGCTGGGTGCGTTGGATTTAAAGCTACGCGAGCAAATGCAACTTGAACTCAAAATACTACATAAGAAGCTAGGTATTACATTCATCTATGTCACACACGACCAAAGCGAGGCATTATCAATGTCTGACCGCGTGGCGGTGTTTAATCGAGGCAAAATCGAGCAAGTTGATACACCTCGTAATCTTTATATGCATCCTAAAACCAGCTTTGTCGCAGACTTTGTTGGTACTTCGAATGTGGTTAATAGTGTGCTAGCGCAGCAACTTACAGGTCAAAACCAATCGTTTTCTATACGTCCTGAACATATCAACCTAGATACTCATCAGCTCAATCACATGCAAAATGACACCATTAAAGTAGCGGGCGAAGTAGTTGATATTCAATACCATGGCGCTACGAGTAAGATTGAGGTGCGCGTTGGCAACCAAATGCTGTTCATGGTGCTTTCCAACACAGAGCTATCTGAGGCTGAACTGCCTAAAATCAGCCAAAAATTAAATCTATGCTGGTCGAAAAATCGTATGGTAATGCTGGAAAATCAGGCAATTTAGTGTAGCACCACCATCATGCAATCAACAACCATAACCGCCGATACTTCAAAGCCATTTGGACGGAAGCTTAGCAATACGCTTTACCGCAAGAACAATCTCTTTCTATTCTTGTTACTCACCCCGCCACTACTTTGGTTCGGTGTAGTTTACTTGGGTTCATTATTCGCTTTACTGTGGCAGAGCTTTTATACGTTTGATAGCTTCAGCATGGCTGTTTCAAATGATTTAACACTCGAAAACTATCGCAGTCTTTTTGATGCAACTAATCTCGACATCATTCTGCGTACACTTAGTATGGCAATTGCGGTAACACTGGCTTGCGCCTGCATGGCTTTTCCCATAGCATATTACATGACACGCTATGGTAGCCGAGCTGAAAAAGGATTTTTCTATATTGCAGTCATGTTGCCGATGTGGGCAAGCTATATCGTGAAAACCTATGCTTGGACGGTGATCTTATCTCAACAAGGTATTTTGTATTGGTGCATCAATCACTTAGGCTTATCCAATGCGCTTAGCCACGTGTTACAAATACCGGCTATTGGCGGTAATACGTTAGCAACCTCTAACCTAGGGTGCTTTATAGTGTTCACCTATATTTGGTTGCCATTTATGATTTTGCCTATACAAGCCGCACTTGAGCGTGTGCCTACCAATTTACTGCAAGCCTCTGCTGATCTAGGCGCAAAGCCTGTACAAACCTTTCGCCGTGTGCTGTTTCCGTTGGTCTTTCCAGGCGTAGTAGCAGGCTCAATTTTCACTTTCTCGCTAACATTGGGCGATTACATCATTCCACAACTTATTGGCCCTAGCGGACTGTATATAGGCACGATGGTGTATACGATGCAAGGTTCGGTAGGCAATATGCCGCTAGCGGCGGCATTTACAGTGGTACCTATTACGCTAATCTTCATTTACTTATCACTTGCCAAACCTGCTGGAGCATTTGATGCTCTTTAAAAACAATCAAAATCAAAACCAATCAAGCGCACCAATTTGGCTCAAAACATTGGCTTATGGTGGCTTGGTATTTTTACACTTTCCGATTGTTGTCATCGTAATCAATGCCTTTGTAGCGAGTGACGGTAGCAGCACTCACTTTACCTTGCGTTGGTTTCATGCAGCATTTGCACGTGAAGATGTCATATCAGCGATTGTTTTATCGCTCAAAGTGGCGACAGTCGCAACATTACTGGCAATCATCATGGGTACCATGACCGCTGCAGCGCTCTACAGACGTAATTTCTTTGGCAAAGAAGCGATTACGACGATGCTGATTTTACCTATAGCGCTCCCTGGCATTATCACAGGTATCGCATTACTCTCTGCAATGAACATTCTCGACATTACACTGGGTTTTTTAACCATTGTCGTCAGTCACGCTACGTTTTGCGTGGTGATGATTTATAACAATGTCGTCGCACGCTTCAGGCGAATGCCACATAACTTGATTGAAGCTTCTATGGATTTGGGGGCAGATGGATTGACCACCTTTCGATTTATCGTATTGCCACAGCTCGCTACCGCACTATTAGCTGGCGCTTTGCTTGCGTTTGCACTTTCATTTGATGAGCTCATTGTGACCATATTCACTGCTAGGCATGAAGTCACATTACCCATTTGGCTGCTTAACCAACTATCCAGACCGCGTGATGCGGCGATCACCAACGTTGTAGCAATGATGGTCATGCTCATTACTGCCATCCCCATTATTGCGGCCTATTATTTAACACGTGGCACAGGAAGCATTGCGGGCAGCAGCCGTTAAAATCAATAATATATAATTTTCAAAGGGGATAAAAGAAATGCAAAATTTTCAGACTCAACTACTCATCAACGGTAAGTTTGTTAAAGGTGAAGGCGCATTAATCAGTGTGCTCAATCCAGCAACTGAAATAGAAATAACACTAGTTGCTGAGGCTTCTTTGGCGCAAATTCAAGAAGCTGTTGCTGCAGCGGCAAGTGCTTTTTCTAGCTGGAAAAAAACAACACCGCGCGATCGCGCAACCATGTTGCTTAAACTCGCCGATGCTATTGAATCTGATGCAGAAAGTTTTGCTGAGCTTGAATCTATCAATTGCGGTAAGCCTTATTTAGCCGCTTTGAATGATGAGATTCCTGCCGTTGCCGACGTATTTCGCTTCTTTGCAGGCGCCATACGCAATATGACAGGCTCATTAGCTGGCGAGTATTTAGCAGGTCATACCAGCATGATACGCCGTGACCCGCTTGGCGTCGTAGCTTCAATCGCACCGTGGAATTACCCACTCATGATGGCCGCTTGGAAACTAGGCCCTGCATTAGCCGCTGGCAATACGGTAGTTCTCAAACCATCAGAAATGACGCCTCTCACCACCTTAAAACTTGCGACCTTAATTGCTGATATTTTTCCAGCGGGCGTGATCAATATTTTAAATGGCCGCGGTGAATCTGTTGGCGCGCCTATGATTTCTCAACCACAAGTACAAATGATCTCAATTACTGGCGATATTTCAACGGGTCAAAAGATCATGGAAGTGGCTGCAAAAAGTGTGAAACGTACCCACCTAGAATTGGGTGGAAAAGCACCTGTGATTGTGTTTGATGATGCTGACATCGCTTCAGTGGTAGAAGGTGTGCGCACCTTTGGATTTTACAATGCAGGGCAAGATTGCACCGCCGCTTGCCGCATTTATGCAGGCAAGAAAATCTACGATAAGTTAGTGGCAGATTTATCTTCAGCCGCGGCAAGCATTAAAGTAGGTGAGCAAAAAGACGATGGTGTAGAAATGGG
>JAYTRW010000188.1:0-15317 GCA_043745985.1 Methylotenera sp. | reverse complement strand
GCATTGATAAAATCACTCTTAATATGGGTGTTGGCGAAGCGGTTGCAGATAAAAAGGTAATGGAACACGCTGTTGGCGATATGGAAAAAATTGCTGGTCAAAAAGCAATCGTGACTAAAGCTAAAAAATCAGTGGCTGCATTTAAAATTCGTGATGACTATCCTGTTGGTTGTAAGGTAACTTTGCGCCGTGAACGTATGTATGAGTTCTTGGATCGTTTGGTAACTGTAGCTATTCCACGTATTCGTGACTTCCGCGGTATTTCTGCGAAATCATTTGATGGTCGTGGTAACTACAACATGGGTGTTAAAGAACAAATCATTTTCCCTGAAATTGAATACGATAAGATCGATGCAATTCGCGGAATGAATATCACTATTACAACTACTGCGAAAACGGATGAAGAGGCAAAAGCTTTGCTTGCTGCGTTTAGTTTTCCTTTCAGAGGTTAAGTCATGGCTAAAACCTGTATGACAGAACGCGAAATCAAACGTCGCGCAACTGTAAGTAAATTCGCTGTAAAACGTGCTGCACTTGAAGCGGCAATGAATGACGTTACTGCTTCTGCTGAGAGTCGCCTTGAAGCGCGCATGAAATTTCAAGCGCTTCCACGTAACTCTAGCCCAGTTCGTCTTCGTAATCGTTGTGCTTTAACTGGTCGCCCGCGTGGTGTGTTTAGTAAATTCGGTATTGGGCGTAGTAAATTACGCGATTTAATGATGGCTGGGTTCGTTCCAGGCGTTACTAAAGCCAGCTGGTAATAGGAGGATATAGCTATGAGTATGAGTGATCCGATTGCCGACATGTTGACGCGTATTCGTAATGCGCAAATGGTTAACAAAGCGGTTGTTGCTATGCCTTCATCAAATGTTAAGACTGCTATTGCTAGCGTGCTTAAAGAAGAAGGTTACGTAGAAGATTTTGTAGTGCAAACTGAAGGTGGTAAAGCTACTTTAACTATTAGCTTGAAATATTATGCTGGTCGCCCAGTTATTGAGCGTATACAGCGTATTAGTAAGCCAGGTTTGCGTGTATATAAAGGATCTCAAGAGATTCCTAAAGTAATGAATGGCCTTGGTGTGACAATTATGTCTACATCTAAGGGTGTAATGACAGATCGTAAAGCACAAGCAGCCGGTATCGGTGGCGAAGTGTTGTGCGTAGTGGCTTAAGGAGAAGCAAATGTCACGTGTTGCAAAAAATCCAGTCGCTATTCCAGCTGTAGTTGAAGTGGTATTAAATGCTAATTCAATTGATGTTAGCGGTCCATTAGGTAAATTATCTCATCCACTAACAAGTGCCGTTGTGCTTAAACGTGAAGGTGAAACGATTACATTTCAAGCTTCAAGTGATGCTCAACACTCACGTGCAATGTCGGGTACATTACGTGCTTTAGTGGCAAATATGGTTAAAGGTGTTTCAGAAGGCTTTACACGTAAACTAACGCTAGTTGGTGTTGGTTACAAAGCTGCTGCACAAGGCGCTATATTGAACTTAGAATTAGGTTATTCACACCCAATCAACCACAAAATGCCAGCTGGCGTGACTGTGACAACTGCTACACCAACAGAAATTCTGTTAACAGGTGTTGATAAGCAGGTGATTGGCCAGGTTGCTGCACAGATTCGTGCTTACCGCGCTCCAGAGCCATATAAAGGCAAGGGTGTTCGATATGCTGATGAAGTTGTTGCGATTAAAGAAACCAAAAAGAAATAAGGCTTAAAAAATGAACATCATAAATAATCGCTTGCGTCGTGCACGTAAAACCCGTGCCAAAATTGCAGAGCTAAAAGTTACACGTCTAAGTGTGCACCGTACTAATACGCACATTTATGCACAAATTATTGCTGAATCTGGCGATAAGGTAATTGTTAGTGCTTCAACGGTAGAAGCTGACGTTCGTAAAAAAATTAAAAATGGCGGCAATGTGGAAGCAGCTGCAGCTATTGGTAAACTTATTGCTGAAAAAGCGGTTAAAGCTGGTGTTACAACCGTTGCTTTTGATCGTTCAGGCTATAAATATCACGGTCGTATTAAAGCGTTGGCTGATGCCGCTCGCGAAAACGGCTTATTCTTCTAATTGGTCTGATTGCTAAAGAGGTTAATGATGGCGAGAGAAATGGAACAGCAACAGCAGCAGACTGATGGTTTGCGCGAAAAGATGATTGCAGTTAATCGTGTAAGTAAAACGGTTAAAGGTGGTCGTATTATGAGTTTTGCAGCTCTTACAGTAGTTGGCGATGGCGATGGCGCTGTTGGTATGGGTAAAGGTAAAGCACGTGAAGTGCCTGTAGCTGTACAAAAAGCTATGGACGAAGCGCGTCGTGGTATGTTGAAGATTAATTTAACTAACGGTACTTTGCATCACGCTGTAACTGGTGTACATGGCGCAGCTAAAGTGTTTATTCAACCAGCTTCAGAAGGTACTGGCATTATCGCTGGTGGTGCTATGCGCGCTATTTTTGAAGTGATGGGTGTCACTAACGTGGTCGCTAAATGTATCGGTTCAACAAACCCTTACAATTTGGTTCGCGCCACTTTAAATGGCCTAGAGTCAATGAATACACCAGCAGAAATCGCTGCTAAACGCGGTAAATCAGTTGAAGAAATTAGAGGCTAATCATGGCTAAAACACAAAAAGTTGCGACACCTATCAAGGTGACGTTGATTAAAAGTACAATTGGTCGTATTCAAGCGCATAAAGCTACCGTTACTGGTTTAGGTTTACGTCGTATGCACCATACAGTTGAGTTACAAGACACTCCAGCAATCCGCGGTATGATTAATACTGTGGGCTATCTCTTAAAGGTAGAAGGATAATGCAATTAAATACAATCAAGCCTGCTGAAGGCGCAAAGAAAGAACGTCGCCGTGTTGGTCGTGGTATCGGTTCTGGTTTTGGTAAAACGGCTGGTCGCGGTCATAAAGGTCAAAAGTCACGTACTGGTGGTTTTCATAAAGTCGGTTTTGAAGGCGGTCAAATGCCAATTCAACGTCGTCTACCAAAACGTGGTTTTAAATCAATGACCAAAGCTAAAACTGCACATGTGCGTACTAGTGAATTAGCATTGGTTCCAAATGAAGTGATCGATTTGTTGGCTTTAAAGGCAGCAAATATAGTTTCTGGTACTGTTAGAAATGCGAAGTTGTTTTTATCTGGTGATGTAACTGCAAAATATAATATCCAAGGCTTATTGCTGACTAAAGGCGCTCGCGCCGCAGTTGAAGCAGCTGGCGGTAAGATTTTAGAAGCTTCGTAAGAGTATAGTTTTGGCACAAGATAGTTTATTAAAAACAGCGTCAAAAATGGGCGAACTTAAAAGCCGCCTACTTTTTGTACTTGGTGCATTAATTGTATACCGTTTAGGTGCTCACGTTCCTGTTCCTGGTATTGATCCAGTAGTTTTAGCTAAGCTTTTTGAATCTCAAAGTGGTGGCATTCTAGGCATGTTTAACATGTTTTCTGGTGGCGCGCTTTCAAGATTTACAGTATTTGCTTTAGGGATCATGCCTTATATATCTGCATCTATTATCATGCAGTTAATGTCGGCAGTTTCACCAAAACTAGAGCAGTTGAAAAAAGAAGGTGAAGCTGGTCGCAGAACAATTACTAAGTGGACCCGTTATGGGACAGTAGTTCTTGCCGCGTTTCAGGCTTTAGGTATTGCAATTGCTCTTGAAGGTCAGCCTGGCTTAGTATTAGATCCTGGAATGGCATTCAGATTGACTGCAGTGATTACTTTAGTGAGCGGCACCATGTTTATCATGTGGCTAGGTGAGCAGATAACAGAGCGCGGTATTGGGAATGGTATTTCAATTATCATTTTTGCAGGTATTGTTGCTGGATTGCCAAGGGCGATTGGCACCTCTGTAGAAATGGCTAACTCAGGTGGATTTGGTGCCGCGGGTCCTTTAATTTTATTCTTTTTATTAGTTACTATAGTTTTGGTGACAGCATTAGTAGTGTTTGTAGAGCGTGGTCAACGTAAGATTACTGTTAACTACGCTAAGCGTCAGGTTGGCAATAAAGTTTACGGTGGGCAGACTACGCATCTACCGTTGAAATTAAATATGGCAGGTGTTATTCCTCCAATTTTTGCTTCTAGTATTATTTTGTTTCCAGCAACGTTGGCAAACTGGTTTAGTGGTAAAGAAAGTATGTACTGGTTAAAAGATATTTCTAATGCTTTATCACCAGGTCAGCCGATTTATATTTTGTTTTTTACCGTGGCTATTGTGTTCTTTTGTTTCTTTTACACTGCATTACAGTTTAACCCAAAAGACACTGCTGATAACTTAAAGAAAAGTGGTGCTTTTGTTCCTGGAATTCGTCCTGGTGATCAAACAGCAAAATACATCGATAGAATCATGGGTCGTTTAACATTAATCGGTGCTATTTACATTACATTGGTTTGTCTGTTGCCAGAGTTTTTAAGATTGAAATTTAATACACCGTTTTATTTTGGCGGTACATCGTTGTTAATTATTGTTGTTGTTACGATGGATTTTATGACGCAAGTTCAGTCACATTTGATGTCGAATCAATACGAAGGGTTGCTTAAAAAAGCTAACTTTAAAGGCAATACGCAAAAGTAATTAATAGTAATATTTAGAACCTGTAATTAAAGAAGTGATGGAGTTATAAATGAGAGTTCGTGCATCTGTAAAAGCATTATGCCGTAATTGTAAAGTTGTCCGCCGTCGTGGCGTTGTACGTATCATTTGTACAGATCCACGCCACAAACAACGTCAAGGTTAATAGAGTTTTATTAATCCAATTAGTGGTTGTTTAATATAACCGCTAATTAAGTTGGTCAATATTTTAATTGATCAGAAGATAAGCTAATTGATATAAATTGGTTTTACTGTTAAAATCGTCGGTTTTTTTAGAGCAATAGATTTTTAGGTAGACCTAAATTTGGAGTAAAGTATGGCGCGTATTGCAGGGGTAAACATCCCAAATAACAAACATGCTGACATTGCATTAACTGCAATTTTCGGTATTGGACGTGTTACAGCACAAAAAATCTGTGTTGCAGCTGGCGTTTTAGCAACAACAAAAATGAAAGACTTAAATGACGCAGATGTAGATAAATTGCGTGATGAAGTTGCTAAAGAAAAAGTTGAAGGTGATTTACGTCGTGAAGTATCTATGAACATCAAGCGTTTGATGGATTTAGGTTGCTATCGTGGTATTCGTCATCGCCGTGGTTTACCAGTTCGTGGTCAGCGTACAAAAACAAATGCGCGTACACGTAAAGGTCCAGTTAAAGCGATTAAGCAAGCTAAATAAGCTGTTAATTAGCTCAAAATTTTAGGTTTACAAATTTTAGTAAGATTTATTGGTAAGGATACTGCAACATGGCAAAAGCTAATGTACGCGTAAGAAAAAAAGTTAAAAAAAATATTGCAGAGGGTATCGCCCACGTGCATGCATCTTTTAACAATACCATCATCACCATTACAGACCGTCAAGGTAATGCGTTGTCATGGGCAACTTCAGGTGGCCAAGGCTTTAAAGGCTCACGTAAGAGCACGCCTTTTGCCGCGCAGGTCGCCGCAGAAGTAGCTGGTAAATCAGCACAAGAAAATGGTGTTAAGAATTTAGAAGTGCGTATTAAAGGCCCAGGCCCAGGTCGTGAATCTGCAGTGCGCGCACTTAATGCAGCTGGTTTTAAAATCACCAGCATTACTGATGTGACGCCAGTGCCACATAATGGCTGCCGTCCACCTAAAAAACGCCGCATTTAAGCTGAGCTTATAGCTCGCTTTAGTAGAGATAACAGGAGAATCACTTGGCTAGAAATTTAGACCCAAAATGTCGTCAGTGTCGTCGTGAAGGCGAAAAGCTTTTTCTAAAAGCAGAAAAATGTTTCACTGACAAATGTGCAATTGAAAAACGTAACTTCCCACCAGGTCAACATGGTCAGCGTCGTAACCAACGTCTATCAGACTATGGTGTTCAATTACGTGAAAAACAAAAAGTGCGTCGTACTTACGGTGTGCTAGAAGCACAATTCCGTAGCTACTATGCTGAAGCTGATCGTCAAAAAGGTATTACAGGTGAAAACTTGTTGCAACTTTTAGAGTGCCGTTTAGATAACGTAACTTATCGTATGGGCCTTGGCGGTTCACGTACTGAAGCGCGTCAAATTGTGCGTCACAATAGTATTTTAGTGAATGGCCGTCGTGTAAATATTCCTTCATTCCAAGTTAAAGCGGGTGATGTAGTGAGTGTTGCTGAGGCTTCTAAAACGCAACTGCGTATTAAGAGTGCGCTTGAGGCAGCAGAGCAGCGTGGCTTCCCAGCTTGGATAGAAGTAGATGTTAAAGCCTTTAAAGGTACATTTAAAGCTAAGCCTATGCGTGATGAGTTGCCAGCAACAATCAATGAGTCATTGGTAGTTGAGCTTTACTCAAAATAATTAAGATTTAAATTGTTATGTTAGGTGAGTCGTTTACGGCTCACCTAAATATTTACTCTAAGAACTATTGAGTTAATAGAGATTAATACAAAAATTAAAAGGTATAACTATGCAAAACAGTCCTACCGAATACTTAAAACCACGTGTAGTAGATGTAGAGGTATTGTCTCCATTGCGTGCACGTGTAACGCTGGAGCCGATGGAACGTGGTTTTGGTTACACTTTAGGTAATGCTTTACGTCGTGTTTTATTGTCTTCAATTCCTGGCTTCGCTATTACAGAAGTTAAAATTAATGGCGTTGTACATGAGTATTCAACTTTAGATGGCGTTCAAGAAGATGTGGTAGATATCTTGCTAAATCTTAAAGGCGTAGCTTTAAAATTAAATACTAAATCAGAAACAATTCTAGTGTTAAATAAATCTGTTGAAGGTGTTGTTACAGCAGGCGATTTTGAAACAGGTCATGACGCTGAAATCGTTAACCCTGATCATGTGATTGCTCATCTTACAAAAGGTGGCAAACTGAATTTAGAAGTTAAAGTGGCAATGGGTCGTGGTTACCAACCAGTTCCAGCACGTCAAAAAGCAAATGAAGAAGACCGTGTATTAGGTTTTATCATGGTTGATGCGTCATTCAGCCCAATCAACAAAGTGAGCTATCAAGTTGAAAGCGCACGTGTTGAGCAGCGCACTGACTTGGATAAGTTGGTAATGGATGTTGAAACTAATGGTGTGATTGAGCCTGAGCAAGCTATTCGTGATGCTGCGCGTATCTTGATGGGTCAGTTGTCTGTATTTGCTGATTTAGAAGGCGCACCAAGTGAAGTTGAAGTGAAATCTGCACCACAGGTTGATCCAATTTTACTGCGTCCAGTAGATGATTTAGAATTAACGGTTCGTTCAGCAAATTGCTTGAAAGCTGAAAATATATTCTATATTGGTGATTTGATTCAACGTACTGAGAATGAGCTTTTAAAAGCGCCAAATCTTGGCCGTAAATCATTAAATGAAATTAAAGATGTACTCGCAACTCGCGGCCTAACATTGGGCATGAAACTAGAAAACTGGCCACCAGTTGGGCTTGAAAAAGCTTAATAGACCAGCATAAATAAAGAAACTTTAAGGAATTACTATGCGTCACGGTAATAGCAATCGTAAATTAAATCGTACAAGCAGCCATCGTGCAGCTATGTTCCGTAATATGACAGCATCATTGCTGCGTCATGAAGTGATTAAAACTACTTTGCCAAAAGCAAAGGAGTTGCGTAAATTTGCAGAACCTTTAATCACATTAGGTAAAACACCTACTTTAGCTAATCGTCGTTTAGCGTTCAGTCGCTTACGTGATCGTGATATCGTAGGTAAGTTATTTGGTGAATTAGGTCCACGTTATCTTGCGCGCAATGGCGGTTATTTACGTGTGCTTAAATGCGGTTTCCGTAACGGCGATAACGCACCAATGGCTTTAGTTGAGTTAGTTGATCGTCCTGATACAGGCGCAGATGTAGTGGTTGCAGAGTAAATTCTGTAATTATTGATTTGTTAGTAAAAAAGCCAGCTTTAAGCTGGCTTTTTGCATATGTGCAACAACTATTTAATTGGTTTTTAAATTAGGCTTTGCCTAGCAGCAACTTAATATCATCTTCATTAAATGGCCAAAAAATTTCAACGCTAGTATCTACTCTTTTCAAAACTGGGATTTTAATTTCATAGAGTTCATACAAGCTCACAATGTCTGATATTTCAATAGTGCTCCACTTCAGTTCATGCTCAACACTTAGCTTTAATAGTAATGCTTCAGCCTGTTCACATAAATGACAGTGTGAAGTTGAATAAAGAATAAGATTTATAATCATTAATATATGTCCATTTAACACAGAAAATCGAATAGTAAATATTAACATTATTTAGATTTCTACAGATTTGGCTGTAAGCAACTCAACATTAATAAGCAAAGTATTTCTAGCACTCATTGTTAGTGCACTATTTGCGGCTAATTGAATTGCTGCGTGTTAGAATTGGGGCCAAATTGATAGTATCGTTATGAATTAAAGGCAACTCAAATGAGTGAACTCGAAAGCATTCAAGAATCACGTGCTAAAGTTAAAGGCATGATAGAGAGACATAAACTTGTTGAAGACTTAGTGCATCGTCAAGATATGCAACGCCATGACTTGGTTGAAGGGATGGTTCACCAAAATAACCTATCCGAATTACGACGACTTTTAGATAAGCTCGAAACTCAGGCGATAGCAAGCATACTGGAGTCATTGTCTACAGATGATTGTAAGATCATTTGGCCGCTTGTAAGCGAGGAACGTAAAGAAGAGATTTTATTGGTAGTATCGGATTCCGTTCGTGTGGAGTTAGTCTCTGAGCCTAAGCCTACCAACCAGAGTATGGTGATCCGCGTGTTTGATTTGCACGAAGGAAAGCTGAGGCAAATACCAATTTATAATAGAGAGGATTTGGTGCAAGCCAAACCTATCTGGGTTGACCTTGTCACCCCTGAAGACGAGCAACTCGCTTGGGCAAAGGAAATCTTTGGCGTTAATCTGCCTAATCCAAAAGAGTTAACGGATTTAGAAACTAGTGCCCGTTTTTATGAAGAGGAAAACGGTGAAGTACATTTGCACTCTGCGTTCTTGCTGGAGCGTGAAAATGAGTCGCGAAATGTCGCCGTAGCATTCATTCTTAATAAAGGTACGCTATTTTCAGTGAGAAGCGAGGAGCTTCCAGTGTTTCGCTTACAGCGCTTGAGGGCACGCGCTCAGGCAGGTTATGTTTCTGAAGCTAAAGATGTATTACTAGATCTTTACGCAGCCGATGTTGAATATTCAGCAAATGCATTAGAGGACGAGTATGTGCGTCTGGAAGAGGTCGGCAGGCAAGTATTTAGATCGCATATGACCAACGAGCAGGCAGCAAAAATTCTTACTGATATTTCTGTGGAAGAGGATCTAAATGGTCGCATACGTCGTAATGTTCTAGATACTCGCAATGCATTATCTTTTTTAATGAGACGTAAATTTTTATCAATCGCACAACATGAAGATGTGCGTGAAATTTTACGTGATATTGAATCACTAGACGGACATACCACTTTCTTGTTTAATAAGATTAACTTTCAAATGGACGCCACTGTGGGTTTCTTGAATGTTAACCAGAATAAAGACCTTAAGCGTTTAACCGTGATTAGCGTTGTGATTATGCCGATCAATGTTTTGGCTGGCATCGGCGGTATGTCTGAATTTTCTATGATGACGCATGCTATTCCGTGGCCTATCGCCTATAGCATATTCATTATTGTGATGATAGCGATCGGTATATTGACCTATATAGGATTACGTCATTTAGAAAGTCGTAGAATAAAGAGCCACAGAATGGATAGTCATTAGTTTGATATTTGTAGTTTCGAATATATCCATTGTCATTAAATTTATATCAGATTAGAAATTCTTGAAATGAACCCAGAAATACATTTATTGTGGAAAGAAATGTTAGCGGATTTATCCACCACAGCTGCGTTGTGGGAGCTTACGATAATTACCGTTGCATGTGGTATCGCGTGGGCAGTTAACGGCGCCTTGCGCGCTTATGTGATGCGCAATGCGCCAGAAAAATGGAAGTTGGGCATAGGTGGTGTTAATCGCATTTTATTTCCTTTGTCCACGCTTATATTTGTTCAAATCGGCAAGATAATTTTGTCGCATTGGCAACATACTAGTTTGCTGCAATTAACCAGTACGTTGTTATTTGCCATGGCTATCATTAGGTTAGCTGTTTATGCCATACGCTACATTGTTGCACCTGGAGGACTGTTAAAGACCTTAGAAAATACGATATCGACCTCAATTTGGCTTGTACTTGCAATGCATTTAAGTGGACTGTTGCCAGAGATGATTCAGGTGCTTGAAGACATTAAGTTTAAGATAGGCAAGCACCCAGTTGATTTACTTCTAGTGTTACAGGCGGTTCTTACCATACTCGTCACCATCTTCATCGCGCTGTGGATTAGCCGGTATATCGAAAATAAAGTCATGCGAGCTGAGCATGTGAGCGTCAATCTACGCGTAGTCATGACCAAACTATTGCGTATGCTTTTATTAACGATAGCACTCTTAATCGCACTTTCAGCCGTGGGGTTAGATATCACCTTTCTCTCGGTTTTTGGTGGTGCATTGGGGGTGGGCTTGGGTTTGGGCTTGCAACGAATTGCCAGTAACTATGTAAGTGGATTTATTATTCTCTTGGATAGGTCTATGGAAATTGGTGATGTGATTACAGTTGATAAGCATTATGGTGTCATTAATGACTTGCGCTCTCGTTATATGATTTTGGCTAAACAAGATGGTACACATGTAATTATCCCTAATGAAGCATTGATTACAACTTCGGTTGTAAATCATTCATTGATTGAGCATAAAGGCCGTGTACAAATTAACTTAAGTATTAGCTATAAGAGTAATTTAGAGCGCGCTGTGGCATTGATGCATGATGAGGCGATGCAGCAAGAGCGAGTGTTAATGACGCCGTCGCCAGACGTGCTAGTGAAAGGATTTACCGAGAATGGAATTGATTTAAGTTTGACGGTGTGGGTAATGAATCCAGAGTCAGGTG
This sequence comes from Methylotenera sp., assembly GCA_043745985.1. Lineage (GTDB taxonomy): Bacteria > Pseudomonadota > Gammaproteobacteria > Burkholderiales > Methylophilaceae > Methylotenera. The sequence goes on along the minus strand of JAYTRW010000188.1, from coordinate 4,271 downwards.
GAGGCGCGCTACAGTCTTCACTTTACTTATCAATATGGCGAGCCTTTGAAGCTAATGGTATTGTCTTTGCTAAGTCAGACGCGGCCACAAAGCTAGCTGAGATGACAGCTTAGATGTCAGCAAGTAAAATACATTAAGTTATAGATAATAAAAAACCCACTAATAGCGGGTTTTTTATTAAACTAAACTGAATATATCTAAATATAGATATTATTTAAGTTTAGTTTCTTTGTACATAACGTGTTGGCGCACTACTGGATCAAATTTCTTGATTTCCATTTTTCCAGGCATAGTACGTTTGTTTTTAGTAGTGGTATAAAAATGACCTGTACCAGCACTAGACTCTAATTTTATTTTTTCGCGCATGATATTCTATCCTTAGATTTTCTGGCCAGCTGCACGCATATCAGCAAGCACGGCATCAATACCGTTTTTGTCGATTGTACGTAACGCATTATTAGTAATGCGCATGCTTACCCAGCGATTTTCGCTCTCAACCCAAAATTTGCGGTTTTGCAAATTAGGTAAAAAACGACGTTTTGTTCTGTTATTAGCGTGAGAAACATTGTTACCCACCATTGGCTTTTTGCCAGTTACCATACATACACGTGCCATGGTTAATCTCCAAACTTCTGCTTTTTTTGAAAGACCGCAATTATAGTATGAAAGCCAACTTATTCTCAAGTGAAATATCAGAAAAAATCAATAATATTCAAGATTTAACGCATATTTAAGCGTTAGCTATGATTAATGTTGGAGTTCAGTCATTTATGCGGGTGGTTAATGCTTACCTGTACTACCAAATCCACCTTCGCCACGCTCGCTTGCATCAAAGTCATCTACCAGATGAAAGTCTGCTTGCAGAACAGGTACGATGACTAATTGCGCAATGCGCTCCATAGGATTTAACTCGAATGCGGTGTTGCCTCTATTCCAGCATGACACCATGAGCTGACCTTGATAATCAGAGTCAATCAAACCAACCAAGTTGCCTAAAACAATACCATGTTTATGACCAAGCCCAGAGCGCGGCAAAATAAGCGCGGCATGATAAATATTATCTAAATGAATCGCCATGCCAGTGGGGATGAGCGTGGTTTCACCTGGTTGCAACATAATGGGAGCATCAATGCATGCACGTAAATCTAGCCCTGCTGAACCTTCTGTGGCGTAGGTAGGCATTTGTTCATGTAGGCGGTCATCTAGAATTTTTAAATCGACGATAATTTTCATAATATTCTCGTAAACAGGTATTGGTTAATGTTGGAAAGTATTTTGCTTAGCATTAAACACTAAATGCTTACTTAAATCACTATGGAGTATATTTTTATTCTGATTATATTGGTATACAAAAACCCGCCGAAGCGGCTATTAGTATTTAAAAGATTAGAATTTATAGTTTACATTTATACCAATATACCAAGTAAATAATTTCGACCTTCAGCTGGTTCAAAAAAGAGTGCATTACCATCATTAACACGAACTGAGCCAATGTAGTCTTTGTCTGCAATATTTTCTATCCGCAAATATTCCTTTAAGCTCCAGTTGGAAATTTTTTGTTCGAAACCAGCTCGAGTATTGAAAATGGTGTAAGAAGGCGCAGCGTCGGTGTTGATGTCATTCACGTAAACTTTGCTATTGAAGCGCCCTTCAAACGCAGTACTAAAACCAAGCGGGGTATACTTCCAAGCGACCTCTCCATAAAACTGGTTTTTGTAAGTGCCAGGAATTTTGTTGCCAGCATTTACCGTGCCTGTGGTGCCTGCAGCGTTAATTACTGTAGTGAAAGGATCTTCAAACGTGGCGTTAAACAAAGTGTATGAAAAATATGTTGAAATATTATGCGTCCATTGAGAATTAATAGAAATCTCAGCGCCAGTACGTTGTGTGTGACCAGCATTTTGATAACTAGAGCGGCCTGCCACGGTTTGCTTTGTGACAAGCTCATTTTCAGTATCCACTTTAAATATATTAAAGTTAGCTTGAGTGTTATCAGAAATAAAAGCTTTTAAACCAATTTCGTAGTTTTGGCTTTGTGCTGCTTTTAGTGAAAGATTTGGCTTGCTAGCCGCACCTGTGGTTACGTTGTCAAATGCCGCTTCAATGAAGGTGGGTGTTTCAAAGCCTTTACCATAGTTAGCATAAACATTAAGAATTGGCGTCAATTTCCAAATAACTCCAACTACAGGTGTAGTTTTTTGATACTCTACAGAGCTACTATTATTGCCATTGTTGCCAGCACCAGTGAGAAACTTATCTACGACCTCAAGCTGCACATTGGTATGACGCACACCAGCATGCAGGTCTACATTGTCAAGAACACTTAACTTGCCTTGTAAGTACGGGTCAAAATTATGCGCAATATTGTCTTCATCCCTATTTTTTACAGTAGCAGTCAGGCCATTAACAAGAGTATTGGTATCTAATCTGGCATCACTTTGTTTGCCATAATTAAGGCCAAATGTAAGGCTGTAAGGCATGTTGCTAAGTTTGCCATTGTTATCCCAGTGCGCATCCATGCCATAAAAATCCCGATCAATTTCACTTAGTCTGGCACATGTGCCTTGTGACGCTCCAGTTGAAGTGCATGAAGTCGCAGTGAGTTTTGTTGCTAAAGCAGTAGTCGTTAAGATTTGTGCATTATTACGAGAGCCAATGTATGGTGCCAAGACAATTTTATTTTGGTCATCAAAAGCATGTTCAAAGTTGAATCTAATTTGCGCGTGGTCACGCTTTACGCTGGTGTTGGCAAAATTGGCTGCCGACACTACAGATCACGAGTGCTAATATTAAATGCTCTAGCTCTATCAAGCCCAAGCGGATCTTGCGCACTCTGGTCAAACCAGTTAACTAAGGTGGTGAGTTTGGTATCTTCGTCAAAGTTGATTTTGAATTTAGCTGTAGCTGCTTGCTTTTTACCAGCACCATGATCATGGTAACCGTCAGTTTCAAAATTAGAGACATCAAGTAAGTATTCGATATTTTCAGATGTTCCTGCTGCTTTTAAGACTTGGCGTTTGGTGTTGTCACTACCAAACATCACAGTGCCACCAACTTCGAGTGATTTTGGAGCATCTTCTGAAAGCATTTGTATCACGCCGCCTGATGAGTTGCCATAAAGGGCGGAAAATGGTCCACGCATGACTTCGATACTTTTAATTGCTGACAAGTCAACTACACCCGGTTGGCCTTGGCCATCAGGCATGGTCAATGGAATGCCATCAACATATACTCTAATGCCGCGTACACCAAAGCTAGAGCGTGAGCCAAAACCACGGCTTGAAATTTGAGGATCTTGCGCTTGATTGTTACGATTTTGTGCAGTGATGCCAGGTACTCTTATTAAGCTTTCAGAAAGTGTCATTTGCAATTGACCGTCTTGAATGTCTTTTTTCTCAACAACGTCAATCGCGACAGGTAAATCAAAGCTGTTCTGTTCGATTCTTGTCGCTGTTACAACTACAGGTGCAAGCGATATGGCATCTTCAGCATAGGCTTGTGGAGAAACGATCGCTGCAATTAATATAAATAAGGGTTTTTTCAGCGATTTGATTTTCATGGTGAATTGCATTCATTTTTTGGAAAGGTTGCATGATATATTGCCTTATAGATCAAGGCAATGAAGAAAACCATGATTGATGCATGGGTTAAATTATAATCATGTTCGCTATGTGCTGTAATAACAGTCTGGCCACTTCAGTTTTAGGGGCGCGTTGTATTGAGTGCGCGCCATTTTTATCAATGAGTGTGACGCTATTTTCTTCGCTTCCCATTGCGTCGCTAGCTAGATTTGCGACGATTAATGGTAATTTTTTTGCTTTACGTTTGGTTTCGGCGTATTCGAGTAAGTTTTCAGTTTCTGCGGCAAAGCCTACGCATAATGGCGCATTGGGTAAACTGGCAACATCCGCCAATATGTCTTTGTTCGGCGTGAGTTCTAGTGTGAGTGACGACGCGCTCTTTTTGATTTTTTCATGATGTTGCGTCACTGGGCGGTAATCAGCTACGGCGGCTACTGCGATGAAAATATCCTGATTGATGATATTGCTCATGACTGCCTCATACATGGCCTGAGCGCTTTCGGCTTTGATGTTGGTGGCGTTTGTTATTTTATTTAATGCAGTTACTCCGCTGACGAGTGTTACTTCTGCGCCCATATCAGCTGCCGCTTGAGCTATAGCATAGCCCATTTTTCCTGAGCTTAAATTGGTGATACCGCGCACAGGATCTATCATTTCTAATGTGGCGCCAGCGGTAATCAGCACACGTTT
>JAYTRW010000187.1:0-5189 GCA_043745985.1 Methylotenera sp. | reverse complement strand
TCATCAAAAGTCCCAATGAGTGGATTTCGATTGCGGGCAGTTTAGAGGCGATTGCCTTGCTTAATCAATCTGGCTTTAGAGTGGCAGTTGCGACTAATCAATCTGGTATTAGCCGTGGTTTGTTTGACATGACTACGCTCAATGGTATTCACGACAAAATGCATAGAGAATTAGCCGTTGTAGGCGGGCGAATTGATGCGATATTTTATTGCCCTCATGCGGCAGATGAGCATTGTCATTGCCGCAAGCCTGATACTGGCATGATAGAAGAAATTGGCTTACGCTTTTCAATGGAGTTAGATGGCGTGCCCGCTGTTGGCGATGCGCTGCGTGATTTACAGGCCTTTGCCAGCGCTGGTTGCCAACCGATTCTAGTGTTGACAGGTAAAGGCGAAGCGACGCTAGCTGCATCAGAGCAAAGTCCAGAAAAAGCTTTACCGCCAAAAACTTGGGTTTGTGCAGATTTAGTAGAAGCGGTTCAGCGCATTATCACCGAGCTAGACTAAACCTAAACACGTGGTTAACCACTTAGCCAATCATTGAGCTAAACACACTCGAAAGTCAGTATGCTATTTTTGCGTTCTTTGTTGTTTTTTTTCGGCCAAGTAATTACCGCGCCAATCTTCACGTTGGTTGCCCTGCTAGCCATGCCGCTTAATCCGATATTACGTAACGACTTAATCTCAGGCTGGGCGCGCAGCATGCTGTGGTGGTTAAAAGTCACTTGCAACATTCGACATGAAGTTACGGGCTTAGAAAACATCACCGATTCGCCAACAGTTGTCTTGTCTAAACATCAATCCGCTTGGGAAACACTCGCTTTCCAAGCTATTTTCCCAACTCAAGTTTACGTGCTAAAGCGTGAATTATTATGGATTCCAATATTTGGCTGGGGCTTAGCGATGTCATCACCTATCGCCATTGACCGCAGTTCTGGTCGTGAAGCGCTTAAAAAATTAGTAGCTAACGGTCAAGCAAGATTGAACCGTGGGCTTTGGGTCGTGATATTTCCTGAAGGTACTCGCATTGCACCAGGTGAGCGCAGTAAATATCACATTGGTGGTGCATGGTTAGCCACGCATACAAAAACGCAAGTGTTGCCAGTTGCACATAATGCAGGGGAATATTGGGCTAAAAACACGTTTATAAAGAAACCTGGCATTATCAAAATGCATGTCGGCAAACCAATTCAAACTGTTGACTTGAAAGCGGATGCATTAAATCAGCAAGTAGAAAGCTGGATTGAAGCCGAGATGCTCACTTTAAATTAATGAGCTACTCTCTCACCCTACCCTCTGGCGACCAATTACATTACCAATTAGAGCGCAGCCAACGCCGCACCGTAGGCTTAAAAATCACCCAAACTGGCTTGGTGATACATGCCCCAAAACGTATTTCACAGTCCCAGCTTGAAGACATCATCCTACAGAAATCTGACTGGGTGCTTAGAAAACTCGCCTCAGTCACAGCCAATAAAATTCCAGAAATACAATGGCAACATGGCGAGCAGCTACTATTTTTAGGTAACGCAGTCACGTTAACCATTGAACACAATGCCCGTTCAAAAGCGGTAGAATATGAGCCAGGTGTTTTGCAATTGGCAATGCCCAATCAAGATGAAATGTTAATCGCACGTAAAGTAGTTCAGTGGTACAAAAAGCAAGCCGTCACTGACTTTACAAGGCGCTTAGAGATTTTTTCTAGTAAATTGGGCGTTAAGTTCACATCCCTCACTTTATCCAACGCAGCCTCGCGCTGGGGTAGCTGTAACTCGAAAAAAGAGATTCGGTTGAACTGGCGCTTATTACAAGCGCCGCCGCACATCATCAACTATGTGGTTTGCCACGAACTTGCGCACATCAAAGAAATGAATCATTCGGCAAAGTTTTGGGCAACTGTTGCCAGCATATTCCCCGATTATAAATCCGCTGAAAAAGAATTGAAAGCCTTATCACCCCAATTACACAGGTTTTAACGTTAACCATATTTAATATTATTTACATAGCTAACATGCTAATATTTTAAGCGCTACAACAACTTACTAAAATAACTGGAGGAGCAAAATGAACTTTCAAGATGCAGTAAAAACATGCTTTCAAAAATATGTAGACTTTAGCGGTCGCGCAAAACTACCCGAGTTTTGGTGGTTCTTTTTGTTCTGTTTTGCAGTTGCTTTGGTTTTAGAGTTTGTAGGCAGCTACGTTTCGTGGGCTTTTTCACTTGCAACAGTTTTACCTTCATTGGCGGTAGGTGCACGTCGTTTGCACGATACAAACAAAAGTGGCTGGCTGCAGCTGATTTGGATTATTCCAATCTTAGGTTGGATTGCGATGATCTACTTGCTGGTTCAACCAAGTGACGCCGCGGATAATCAATACGGTAAAGTGCCAAGCAACTAAGTTAAGATTAGCTTAATCAGCAATAAAAAAGGGGCTTAGCGCCCCTTTTAAAACTCTATATCAAAGTATGTGCTTAATGTCATTGGCAATATCGGCAGGCTTCTCTCCGTAGTCCACATAAAGCCTGATGTGTCCTAACTTATCAAAAACATACATCCCAGCACTATGGTCTAGCGTATAACCGCCTTTGCCTTGTGCTTCTACTTTTTTTGCATAGATTTTAAAAGTGGCGGCTGTAGCAGCGATGGTTGGCTCATCGCCTCTAAGCCCAATAAATCGTTTATCAAATGATGGTACAAATTGGGCCAATACTTCTTGGCTATCTCTCGCAGGATCTAGCGTGACAAATAACACTTGCACTTCATCTGCACGCGGTCCGAGTAATTTCATCGTTTGTTTCAAATCCAACATCGTTGTGGGGCAAACGTCTGGGCAGTGCGTATAGCCAAAAAACAATGCCACTGCTTTACCTTTAAAATCAGCTAAGGTACGAGGTTTACCTGTGTGATCAGTCAGATTGAATGATTGGCCAAAATCAGCACCTGTAATATCGGTGGCTACAAAGTTACTCGTTTCAGCCGCAGGCTTGCAAGCCGATAAAAAACTTAACAAAACAACAAGACATATTGCTTTTAGTAAAGGTTGCACAAAAAACTCCAAATAAGTTTTAAATTTATACTCTTTTGATTTTAACATGCACTAAGAATTCCGCGCTTTAGTTTACAATAACGCTTTTACAAAATTCGTTTATAAGGCAGTAATAATGGCAATTCCAACCTCAATGGCAGACCGTGACGGCGTAATTTGGTATGACGGCAAAATGGTTAACTGGCGCGATGCCACAACTCACGTTTTAACACACACTTTGCACTATGGCATGGGCGTATTTGAAGGTGTACGTGCTTACAAAACTGACAAAGGCACTGCCATTTTTCGCTTGAAAGAACATACTGACAGATTGTTCCGCTCTGCGCATATTTTGCAAATGAAAATGCCATTTACCAAAGAAGAGATGATAGAAGCGCAAAAAGCAGCCGTGCGCGAAAATAACCTAGAATCAGCTTATATGCGCCCAATGGCGTTTTATGGCGCTGAAGCGATGGGAATTTCTGCTAAAACATTGTCAACCCACGTGATTGTTGCCGCTTGGAAATGGGGAGCATACATGGGTCAAGAAGCGCTAGATAACGGTATTCGCGTAAAAACATCATCATTTTCACGTCATCACGTGAACATCACCATGTGTAAAGCCAAAGCTAACGGCAACTACATGAACTCTATTCTTGCTCACCAAGAAGCTGCTCAAGATGGCTACGAAGAAGCATTGTTATTAGATGTAGATGGCTTTGTTGCTGAAGGTTCAGGCGAGAACATATTTGTTGTACGTAACGGCAAACTTTACACGCCAGATTTAACTAGCGCATTAGAAGGCATTACGCGCGACACGATTGTGCAACTTGCTGCTGAAACTGGCTTAACTGTCATTGAAAAACGCATCACCCGCGATGAAGTATATGGCGCAGATGAAGCCTTCTTTACAGGCACAGCCGCAGAAGTAACACCAATTCGCGAATTAGATCGCCGCGCAATCGGTGCTGGCACAGCAGGCCCTATCACTAAACAACTACAAAAAATGTATTTTGATGTAGTACACGGCAGATCAGAAAAACATGCTGACTGGTTAACATTGGTTTAAAAAACGCATGTTAATCTTTGCACCGTCATTCTTCGCTTACACTCAGTATGAAAAATTAAGGGAAATTGATGCATGTCTAACACAAATGAAATTGAAATCACTGCTAAAGACCTACCACTACACTGCCCAACGGCTGAAGTTGCACTGTGGTCATCACACCCACGCGTATTTTTAGATATAACCGAAACAGGCTATGCAGCATGCCCATACTGCGGCACCAAATATAAGCTCAAAGCAGGTGAAGTGCTTGGGCATCATTAATTTGATACCCACTTTACGTTGTACATAATGAGCATAACAGTCGATGATTTAGATGGTCAGTTGCTGGATGGCTTGGAGTTTTGTGCAAAGACCTACTCTCTATTCGAGAGCCTCAAAGCAGAGCCTGGGGGTAAAGAGCGCTTGCGGTTGCGCTCTGGCAATGTTGAGAAACGCCTTTTGGAGGAGCTTCTCCCGATATGTCGCTATGTGCAAACCTACTATAGAGTCGGACGATATATCTCAGTTCGTTGGATTAACGATAGTCAGTCGTATGACGCAGAACTACATCAATGCGGCGATTACATTGATCAAGGATACTTCGCACCGCAAGCATTTCTAGAAGCAACCTGTGCTATGCATCAGAATGAATATTGGGTCAGGGAGCTGCTAAACCAAGGAAAAGTCGCTTACTCACCAGAAGGCATCGATACAAAGAAGGGCACGCCTCTTAATTCCGCACCAGTAGTATTTACTAACTACGAACATGTATTGAAATTTGCTCCAATCATCGTCGCATCAATTCGGAAGAAATCTGGGATTGCATATCCTGAAAACACATCACTTGTCGTCCAGTGCCATCTAAATAGCCTCTACACGGCTGAAGATTGGCTTATGCTCATTTCTGAAGTCGAGCGCATTATTCTTGCCTCACCTTTTCGTGAGGTGCTGCTGTTTGATGGGACAACAGAGCGCACAACACCCTTGGCTATCCGCGTACAATGAAGCCCAAGACTTAAACGCTAAAAAATCTGAACATCAGCCTTCGCGCCCCATAAAGCTTCAATCACTTCCACAGCATTATCCGCTTGGCTATTCGTCCAAAAAGCCACATT
>JAYTRW010000186.1:0-1573 GCA_043745985.1 Methylotenera sp. | reverse complement strand
TCGCTTTTTACCTCACAGTCATTTGCGCAGGCAATAGACGTCAAAATTCTAAACACTATCAACCCGCCAACTAGCAATAACATACAAATGGGTGATGTGCTAAATCGTAGCATAGAGGTTGAAGTGGATAGCGCGTATCAACTACCTAAAACTTCACTGCCGATGAAAAACGAGAGTAGAAATGGCATTGAGCTGCGAGATATCAATGTGCAGGCTTCTAGAGCCAGTAGCAAAAATATTTATAAAATCACACTCAGTTATCAAGTGTTTGTCAGTGCTGCAAAACCAGTCGTCATGCAACTACCAGACGAGCATTTGGCGCTCATAGCTGGTGCAAAAGCATTATCGATTGATATTCCAGCATGGAATTTTTGGTATGCGCCATTGGTAGCAGAAGGCATTACTAATGCAAAAGATAATATGCAGCCACAATCTAAGCCTGAATTAATTGATTTGAATATTCATCGTACTTGGTTTTTGGCGGCATTGACCTTGTTAATGACGGGCTTCCTTGGTCTTGTTTATGTGAATGCGGATAAGCGTTGGTTGCCATTTATGAATGGTGCATTTGCCCAAGCATATCGCAACATTAAAAAGCTAGGTCATGATCAAACCGGTAACCAGAATGCTTTGATGTATATGCATCAAGCATTTAATCGAATTTATGGCGCGAATCTCTTTACCAATGAGCTGGAACAGTTTTTATTAGCTAATCCAAAATTCTTGAAAATGAAGCAGGATATAGTTCAATTCTTTGAGCAATCGAATGCGACATTATTTGCCAACCAATCTGCAGGTACTGGTACCACCCAACTGCAACAGCTTAAAACACTCAGCAAGCGTTTAAGAGATTGTGAGCGGGGCGTTTAATGACTTTATTGCAGCCATGGGCACTCATACTGCTACCGCTAGTAGCCGTGCCATTTGTATTTAAAAGCCATCAAGGTCAAATGTATTCTTGGCTTGAAATCATGCCGAAAGACCGGGTTTCCGAAATAGCAAACCTAGTTGTAAAAGCAATTACTTCATTAATATTATTAAGTATTATCTTGGCCTTGGCTTCACCTCAAGGGGCTAGCAAAAAAGAGCAAAAAGTAGGTAAAGGCGCACAAACGGTTTTAGTCATTGACCGTAGCGTGAGTATGGATCATCCCTTCGCAGGGCAAACCACCAGCGGTCGTGCTGCAGAAATTAAATCCGCAGCGGCGCGTAGATTGATTACTGATTTTATCGATTCACGACCTGATGACATGATGGGTGTGGTTGGTTTCACTAACTCTGCGCTATATGGCATGAAAATCACCACCAATCGTGATGCCATTCATGCTGCAATCAATGCGGCAACAGGCTCGGCACTGAATCAAACCAATATTGGCGCGGGAATTACTGAAGCGGTGCGTTTGTTCGATAACATTCAAAGCTCAAGCTCTCGCGCAGTGATATTGCTTTCGGATGGCGCAGGTAAGTTAAGTCCGCGCGTTAAGTTGAAAATCTCACAATACTTTATTGGCAAAAAGTTGAATCTCTACTGGATTGTCTTGCGTGAGCCAGATGACATCAGCATTTTTACCAA
>JAYTRW010000185.1:0-5193 GCA_043745985.1 Methylotenera sp. | reverse complement strand
ATGGATCTAGCATCAAGTTTTTCAAACGTGAATCTAATGCATAAGCATCAGTGATTTTTTGTAAGAAACGTGCGCGGATGATACAACCACCGCGCCAGATTTGAGCAATTTCACCGAAGTTCAATTTCCAGTTGTAAGCCACTTGTGCTTTATCAATCAATTGGAAACCTTGCGCATAAGCACAGATTTTTGAGCAATATAAAGCGTTTTTAATCGCTTCGATAATCGCTTTTTTGTCACCTTCAACTTTAATCGTTGGGCCTTTTAAGATTTTGCTAGCTTCAACACGCTCTTCTTTTAAGCTTGAAAGTGCGCGTGCATAAACTGCCGCAGCAATCGCGTTAGCTGGTGCGCCTAATTCAAGCGCATTTGCAGCAGTCCATTGGCCTGTACCTTTTTGACCAGCAGTATCTAAAATCTTGTCTACCAAGAAGCCAGGACCCATTGGGTCTTTTTGTTGCAGAATATCCGCTGTAATTTCAATCAAGAAACTTGATAACTCGCCTTTATTCCACTCTGCAAATACTTTACCAATTTCATCAGCAGGCATGCCAAGCAAGTTTTTCATCAACCAGTAAGCTTCGCAAATCAATTGCATGTCGATATATTCAATACCGTTGTGCACCATTTTTACGTAATGACCAGCACCATCTGGGCCAATGTATTCAGCACAAGCAAAACCGCCAACCACTGGCTTGCCTGGTGTTCCACCTTCCATAGGCTCGCCTGTTTTAGCGTCTACTTTAGCAGCGATGTCGCGCCAAATTGGCTCTAAACTCGCCCATGCTTTACGTGTGCCTGATGGCATTAATGAAGGGCCGAAACGTGCGCCAGTTTCACCACCTGAAACGCCAGAACCGATGAAATCGATGCCTTTAACAGCTAACTCTTTTTCACGGCGGATAGTATCTGTCCACAATGAGTTACCACCGTCAATAATGATGTCGCCTTGCTCTAAGAAAGGTAATAAAGCATTAATCGTAACGTCTGTTGCGCTACCAGCTTTAACTAACAAAATGATTTTACGTGGGCGTTTGATGCTTAAAACAAATGAAGCTAAATCAGCATGACCTACAACACGTTCGTGTGATGGCTCATTCTTTTTACATTCCTCAATGAAGTTCACCATTTTTTTAGAATCACGGTTGTAAACCGCAATGGTATAGCCATGATCGGCAATATTCAGAGCCAAGTTTTGGCCCATAACAGCTAGGCCAACTAGGCCAATATCAGCATTTTGTGTAGACATTTATCTTCTCTTTTGGAGTTGTTTAATGGAAAGGGTGTTTTTGTACGCGAGATTATAAAACTTTTAGCGAATTAAATCGTTACAAATTCGCATAATTTAGTGCTTTATTTTACTTTTTTCGCGCGTTTGTGAAAAAAATATTTGAGTTGTCTTTGACGCTAGACAAACAAGGTGAATTTAACGTCTAAAAATCACTACTTCGTCCTGAAGAGTAGCCTTGTGGCACATCGTTTTGTAGCTCTCCGCATTGCGCGCAACGATGATCATGCATGGTTGGACTTAATACCAAATCCGCACTGCCGCAGAACTTGCAGTGCTTAGCCGTTTCTACCGGTGCTTTATGATGTGCTTCATGGTGCTCGGTAGCCACTTTAGTACTACCTAAACCGTATTTATTATCCATGGTGAAACCTCCATAGTTAATACTGCAGTTAATACAAGAGTTCAATGATGAACTGTTAAATTACGCCCTTTTATTGCCGTAGGCAAGAGCTAAATAGTATTGCTAAACTACTTTTTAACTGGTGACTTGCAGCCAGTATAAGCGATTTTCTCACCGTCATTTAGGGTCGTTGCATCACCGTTAATCAACAGCGTAATGTTACCACTGGTAAAACGATTACTATTGTCGGTAGATTTAGTTAAATTCACTTCATGATCAGGATAAATCAACCAAGCATCATTACCGTTATTTAGCATACGCACATAAAACTGTTTGCCTTCTTCACAATTGTAGGCGATTGCATTTTGTGGTGTGCGTGATTGCTCCTGCCCACTAGCACTAAACGGATTAAGGTTAAAAGAACTACATGATGGCTGCAGTGCAATTAAACTTGCCACAATAATCCATTGATTTATTTTTTTTGTCATACCTTGAATCCTTAAAATTTATCGTACTTGTTGCAAACCTAAATCATACATGCGCTAGACGCTTATGCATAAACTAAACATTTTTATTAAACTCAGCTATCTTTATTAAACCCAGCGCGGCTTAATCTATCCAACACCGCCGCCCAAGCTGGAGTATCGGGCGGCAGTTCAACTAATAATCTATCCACTTTTAAGGCATCTAATTGATGTAAAGCGCCATATAACTGCTCGGCCACTTCTGCTGGTTGATTAGATAACTGGGTAATATGACAGCGAGGCTTATTGCCATCGCCCATTAACAAGGCAGCACAAGTTTTGCCTATGTTTATTAATTGCACAGAGGTATCAAGTAAAGTGGCCCTATCTTTAAATAATAATAATGGTGTGCGTGGGGAGTAATGCAATGCATGCTGACCAGGGGCTTTGGGAGTTAAGGTTTCCGTAGCCTCGTTATCCATAGAGTGTTCACTTACCGTTTTCCGCTGCGGCTTGCCTGTTACTTTAGCAATATCAGCCTCGCTAATCATACCAGGGCGTAACAGTTGCCACTCTCCATCAGTTGCGACGCTCACAATAGTTGACTCAATACCCACTTGGCATGCACCGCCATCTAACACTGGAATATCCTCACCTAAGCCAGCTTCAACGTGAGCCGCCGTAGTTGGGCTAAGTTGGGTAAATAAATTGGCCGATGGCGCAGCAACGCTTAACTTGCTTAGTCGCAGCAATTCTAATGCTATGGGATGGTTTGGCACACGTAGCGCAATAGTGGGCTCGCCGCCACGCACCACTCGCGAAACATGATTCTTCGCTGGCAGTATTAAGGTAAGGGCGCCTGGCCAAAAGGTTTTAGCCAATTTAACTGCAACTTCTGGAAAATCTGCGGCCCATTCAGTGACTTGACTCATATCGGCAATATGCACGATAAGCGGATGATCAGCTGGGCGCTGCTTAGTCGTGAATATTTTCTGCAACGCAATATCATTCGTCGCGTCCGCCGCCAAGCCATAAACAGTTTCGGTAGGAATCGCCACAACTTCGCCATTTTGAAGCCTTGCTGCAGCTTCTTCTAAACTAATGCGCATATAAAATAATTGCTGATACAAAACGACTATTTTACTACTTATGTCACTTAACAATCATCATTTGCCTGCGATACGTTAAAATAGCGTATCTCTATTCATTAAGAAACCATCATGAAACAAACGCCAGTTAAAGAAATCACCGTAGAACATAATCCAGCGCAAGCAAAGCTTGATACGCTTAACGTAAGTAAATGGGCAACATGGCAAAAAGAAGTTTCAACTTTCCCATGGGTATTCCCAGAGCAAGAAATTGCTTATATTTTAGAAGGTGAATGCGTCGTGACGACTTGCTGCGGAACTACAGTTACGTTTGGCAAGGGTGATTTAGTGACTTTCCCAGCAGGTGTGAAAATCACTTGGGAAGTAAAACAAGCACTGCATAAACATTATCAATTAGATGGCAACATTGTTACCCAAACATTTAAACGCATTAAAGCGGCGTTAAAACTATAATTTAACCTGCTTTTCGAAAAGTAAGGTTATACCGATACGCACCCAAAGTAGGGTGCGTATTCATTTTCAGTGGTGCTACTCCGTGAAAATTAAGGCGTGACCCACCGCCCCACACAACAACATCACCATGCACCAAAGGAATTTTAAGCGTTTTACACGTTCGAGTTAAGCCCCCAAATTGAAATACAGCGGGTATTCCCAATGAAACGCTCACGATAGGCTGGTTAAAATCCAACTCATTTTTATCCTGATGCAAACCCATGCTGGCACCCACTTGATACTGATTGGTTAAACATGCATCGGGTTGAAAATTATCAAATCCAGCTTCAGCCGCTGCCAAAACCGCAAGTTGCTGAAAACTAACTGGCATCAAAGGCCAAGGCTTGTTAGTGGCTGGGTCTTTCATATTATAGCGGTAACCTTGGCGGTCACTCACCCAGCCTAGCGCGCCACAATTGGTCATAGCCGCAGACATTACAAAGCCCATTTTTGTCATCATAAACCGCAATGGCGCTTGGCTGATAAGCTCCGCCAAATCCATCAATAGCGCCTGTTCATTCGCTAATGCGTAGCTTTTTAGCAAATAAGCATCTTTAACTATTTCCAGCTTGTTTGGCTGTATATTTTCAAACAAGTCCATTCAGGCGTCCTTTAATCAAGCATTCAAAACGTTCGCAGAACCGTTTTAATCTTGGTCTAGTTATTGAGCATATTTAAAATATTAGTGAGCTAAATTTGGGCTAGTTAACTAATGCTTTACTGCTGTGCCCTGAATTAACTCCCAAATCTGCCGAAATAATGCTATACATACATATAATTTAAATCATTATTGTAAGTTGTTTAAATTAAATCATTACTATAACGCTTATCTACCAAGACTTTCCATATTCCACTTAGGATGGAGTAGAGGTTATTACTAGCAATAAAAACGATAAAAGATATAAGCACTAATGACTGAAGTTAGTAACGATTCAAACTATAGATTTAAACCACACTAGTAATGATTTTGTTTTTGGAATTTGATCATGTCAATATTACTTAATACAAGCAATTTGCTGCCACATGGCTACTGTATCAACTGGTCACCGAGCCTTCTGCGGCTGTATGTAATCTCTGATGCTGCAATTGTGCTAGCTTACTACTCAATTCCTTTAACTTTAACCTACTTTGTCTGGCAGAGAAAAGATTTACAATTTCGCGGGATTTTCTTGCTTTTTAGTACATTTATTCTGTCTTGCGGCACTACACATTTACTCGACATTATTGTTTTTTGGAATCCTATTTACTGGCTAGATGCAGGCACGAAAGCCTTCACAGCCACGATTTCAGTCATCACTGCGATAGCCCTAGTCTACATTATGCCTCAAGCGCTAAAATTGCCTTCTCGCTCTCAATACGATAAAGAGGTTTATGACCGTTTACATGCGTATGAGGAGCTAAAAGTTGCTCAAGCATCGCTAATTGAGGTGGATGAATATAAAAAATCTGAAGCAGCCCTACATGCAAGTGAGCAAAGATTGCAATTAGTCCTAAAAG
>JAYTRW010000184.1:0-1574 GCA_043745985.1 Methylotenera sp. | reverse complement strand
GGTTTTTTGCATTGTCACGAAAAGTGTTTTTTGAACCAGAATCTGCACAAAACTTAAATGAACACTCAAAAGTCTGGTTAATGAAATTTTGCCGCCACTTGCGCGATTGTGAACGTGGCTTGAGACCAGAAGCGAGCGCATGATGGGGTTTATGCATCCATTAGTGTTATGGCTACTGCCACTTTCACTGCTGCCGATTTTACTTGAGCGTTCGAATAGTCGCAGCTATTCATGGGTAGATATGCTGCCAAGTGACCCGCTTTCGAATTTAATTGGTTTACTACTTAAAATCTTAGCAACCTTTAGCTTAGTTAGCATACTTGTTGGTTTGGCTGGCCCACACAGCTTAGAACAAAAAGTTGAGCGTGTCGGTATCGGTGCTCAAATTGGCATGGTGATTGACAGAAGCGCCAGTATGGATGATCCCTTCTCTGGTGGTACGGCAGAAGGTCGTGTTGGCGAGACTAAATCCTTAGCAGCAGCTCGGCTAATGACTGAGTTTGTAAACTCTCGTCAAAATGACATGATAGGCGTGATTACTTTCAGCAACTCCGCGATGTATGTGCTACCACTCACAGAAAGCCGTGAAGCTATTCAAGCTGCAATTAAGGCCACAGCTGGAAACTCACTGTTTCAAACGAATATTGGTGGCGGCTTAACCAGCGCTGTGAGTTTATTTGAAAATGTTCCAGATTCAGGTTCACGCGCCATTATTCTGCTGTCTGATGGTGGCGGTCGCATGGGTGGTGATGTTCAACAAAAACTACGCGAATGGCTGCAAAGATACAACATCACGTTATATTGGATTGTATTAAGACAGCCCGGTGGTATCAGTATTTTTAATGAGTACATCCCAAAAGAAGAAGGTCCTTTACCTTCTGAGGTTGAACTGTATGAATACTTTAAAACGTTACGTAGCCCATTCAGCGCTTATGAAGCTGAAGACCCTAAATCACTCGCTACAGCGATAGCTGATATTAATGAAAAAGAAAGAAAACCGATTAAGTATATGGAAAAAATTCCTGGCCACGACTTTACACAACTCTGTTACGTCATTGCAGCACTAATGATTGCACTGTTACTTGGCGTTAAATATCTGGAGTTTAGAACATGGAAAGTAAATATATGAGCCTTCGCTTAAAATCTATTACTGTCAAACAACTGACAATTACACTTATTCTAATTGCCTTAGCTTCAGCAGTGGGCATTGCGGCTGAACTTAATCGCATACATCAGGTTAATGCTTTTAATCATGCCGTTAGCACTGGTAAAAATCC
Source organism: Methylotenera sp. (assembly GCA_043745985.1). GTDB lineage: Bacteria > Pseudomonadota > Gammaproteobacteria > Burkholderiales > Methylophilaceae > Methylotenera. The sequence goes on along the minus strand of JAYTRW010000184.1, from coordinate 297 downwards.
ACAGACTGACAGATTGAGCTATGAAGCTAAATTTGCAACCGCTTATTGGCTCGCAAATAATGAGCGTAATAAGGAAGCGACACTACTATTTTCTCAGCTCACAGAAAAAGGCACACCTAGCCAACGAGCTGCAGTTCATCACAACATTGGTAATATGTTTTTTTTAAAGAGCTTACAAGTTAGCGGTGGCAACGACCCTAAAGTGAGAGATGAAGTTGAATACCTACTCACTCAAGCCCACAGCTCATATAAACAGGCGCTCAAGCTAGACAATAGCAACTGGGGCACACGCCGCAA
>JAYTRW010000183.1:0-1576 GCA_043745985.1 Methylotenera sp. | reverse complement strand
GACCATGGCTGCGCTAAGGGGCTGCTGGGTAGCGCAAATAATAGAACTGAGGAAGCACCCATGGGCGCAATCAAGAAAAAGGTCGCAAGAGGGTCATGATTAACTGCATATTGTGCAATCAAACCAGTAAATAAAATGCCACATAAAGCGCCTACAGCAGCGCGGTATTTTTCAGCCCAACCACCTGTCATGGCTTGTGGCCAGAAGCGCTTTAAATATTTGACGAGATTCACTTTATAGCTCAAGTATGTTTAATCACTATTATTTAGGTCAGCCAAAATTATCCAGTCATGTAAGTTATTAACCACATGGTAACTATTTTGTACGACAAAGTCGCTAGGTTGTTTTAAATCAGGCACCACCACAACCCTTAAACCTGCAGCTATGGCGGCTTGTGCGCCCAATTCACTATCTTCAAACGCAATACATTCACTTACTTTTAAACCTAATTTTTCTACAGCACGCAAATAAATATCTGGGTTGGGTTTGCCACTGGCCACTTCTTGCCCGCTGGTCAGATGACTAAAATAATCCAGTACGCCAGTGTGAGATAAACGGTGTGTAATATGCTGCATGGGCGATGAAGAAGCCACGCTACAAATAACGCCATTGGCTTGGTAGTGGTGTAATAACTCTTGTGCGCCTGCTTTAAGTGGAAACACATGATTGCGCAGATCTAAGTAGGTATTCAAGCCTTGCAACACGTGATTAAAATTGGCCTCTCCACCCAACTGTTGTGTCATGATACGCGTGGAGTCTGACCATATGCGCCCAATTAACTCAACATACTCCGTTTGCGTGTAGGTAATGCCAATTTGCTCTGCGGCTTGTATACAGCCTTGCATGATGATGCGCTCAGAATCAATCAGCAGGCCGTCCATATCAAATATGGCAGCTTTGAAACCAGCTGTATTTACACCTTTTTCCACTGTGAAAGCTCTTAAAAAAGTGAAACTTTAACACACTGCTTAAAGCTTCATTTGAATTCATCACGATAGCAATGTAGTGAACTTTTTACGCATGTTAGAATAAAGCTTGTTATTTACCTTATTGAAAGCATAGCTGTGGAATCAAGCACATTTAAATTAGCAACATGGAACGTCAACTCCTTAAATGTTCGTCTTCCGCATGTGTTGGATTGGTTACGCGACAACCCGATTGACGTGCTTTGCTTACAAGAAACCAAGCAAGAAGATAGCAAGTTTCCTTATGCTGAGCTAAAAGAGGCTGGTTACAACGCTATTCATAGTGGGCAGAAAACATACAACGGCGTGGCTATTCTCAGCACCCATGAAATGACAGAAGTTGAGCTTGGTATTGCCGATTTTGAAGATGAGCAAAAACGCGTGATTTCGGCCACTATTAATGGTGTACGGGTCGTATGTGTATACATTGTGAATGGCCAAGCGGTGGATTCTGAAAAGTATGAATACAAAATGCGCTGGTTAAATGCGCTTAACATTTGGTTGGCTGGTGAGCTTAAAAAGTACCAAAAATTGGTTTTATTGGGCGATTACAATATAGCCCCTGAAGACCGTGACTGCCATGACCCTGCCGCTTGGATAGGCCAAATATT
>JAYTRW010000182.1:0-5200 GCA_043745985.1 Methylotenera sp. | reverse complement strand
TGTAAGTAGGCGTACCGTCAGCACGAGATATAATCAAATCATCAAGCTCAGCATTGGCAATTTCAATGCGACCCTTCACCATATCATTCCAAGCCACTATACCATCTACCGGGTTTTTAAAGCGAATAGCAGGCGCAACACCTACTGGCGGTGTAGGTAATACTTTTCCAGATTCTGGACGCCACTTTCCGTCATATCTAGGTTTTTTTTTATTAGCCATTTGCTGCTCACGCAAGGCATCAAGCTCCTCACGACTAGAATAGCAATAATAGGCACTGCCTGCATCCAACATAGTTTGAATCACTTCTTTATAGCGATCCATACGTTGCATTTGGTAAAAAGGACCCTCGTCATAATCCAGCCCTAACCACTGCATACCATCTAATATTGCTTGCACCGCTTCTGGCGTACTACGCGCCACATCGGTATCTTCAATACGCAGAACAAAATCCCCGCCATGCTTTTTAGCAAAAGCCCAAGAGAATAAAGCGGTACGAGCACCACCAATGTGCAAAAAACCAGTGGGACTAGGGGCAAAACGAGTACGAACAGTCATATTTAACAGTAGTTTACATTAACAATAAAACGGTTATTTTATCATGCGATGTTGAGTAGCTCTTATGTAATCGGGTTTATATCATTTATAATTTCACATAATTTGTACTACCCACGCCAGTCCGTCAAACTTAAAGAATCTGCAACCGCTGGCACGCTACTTGCTTTTATTAATACATATTCGTATTTTAATCTTTAATTAAAGTATAAAAATAGACCAAAAATGGAATTCTTTAGAAAAATATTTAATCAGTCCCCATCGTCAAAAGCTGAAATAGCCTTTGCGTGGGGCAAAGAGTTAGATGGCATGGATGATGTGTCTGCAATTGAACACGCAACACAACAACTCAACGCTGACGCTAAAAAAGATATTTTCAAAGACGAGCAACACATAGAAGCGCTATTTGCGATTGACGAAAAAATACACATTATTGTCGATAGAATTACATCTCACTATATTAATATCGACAACTTGAGTGTTGATCTAGAAGAGCGTATTGCCAATGCCGTGTTTTTATATCACAGACAGCTTTACCTCATTTATAACACGCTCATTGATCATTTAGCGCCCTTCCAACCGCAATCTTTAACTGTGATGTTGGCGCGCGCTATTAACAATGCAACTCAAATGATTAAATGGCGCTTTTACAATTATCAAAGTGCCCCAGCGAATGTTTGGCTGCAATTGTCTAAACTCTATTTAGTCGCTGAAAAGCAGGCCATACTTGATAACTACGTAAGAGCTTACCCCGAGAAGGAAATCACCACCCTATCTTCTTCCTATATGCAAGCTTGCATGCTGGGCAGCTTAGAAAGCTTAAGTTTTCAGCGTAAACAAATTGAATTAGTGACCAATATGTTGGCGTATTGGACACCAAAGATTCTTATTCAAAGCACATATGATGAGAATAAACATCTATTTTATGTAGATACTGCAAGTGATGCCGCGTCAAAACGCATTAGAAATTTCAAACCTTTACCGAGTTATCGCTATTGGTGTTTTGATAGCGTGAATCTAAAGATTGAATTATGTCTTTCACTGATTGAATACAACATCCTGCCCAAGCAACAAGAGATGAAAGATTTTATTAGTCATCAATACGCTGTACCTACTTTAGAAATTTTAAAAACAGAATGGTCGTGTGCTGAATATAAACGTCAACGCAGGTCGACTGAACGTTCAAAGACATCTAAATACGCGAGCACCACTTATGGCTTTGAATACACTTGCTATCACATCAAACAGCATGAAAATATGCGCATTCAACGCGTAGGCAAATCTTATCAAGGTAACAAATCATTTGATGAACGATTGGCCACACACTCTTTGAGTAAAGATCAGAACGGCCCCAATATCATTTATTTAGACTTGGGTGCAGCTCAATCTAAAATTATTGATGAATGTCCTAAAGGGTTAGGCATGTACACCAATAAGCCTGCGAGTGAAGTGAGCTTGGGCATGCTGATGGGCGTGACAATTAGTGACCAAAAAAACGCTACTAAAATTGGGGTGATTCGCAGCATAAAACCTGTGATTGGTAACGAGCTACATATTGGTATTGAGCTATTAAGCACAACCGCTTTTTGTGTAGAGGCGCAGAACGTCAGCGTTGCTGCGGCTAAAGCTAAGAGCGCTGCTGAAAATAGTTCAGTAAAAAATATGCCTATTGTGACTAGAAAACAATTCAACGAGCCTGTGGGTTTTAATAGCAGTGCTGCCGAGACTAGCTTTACCTGTCTATATCTACCTAGAGAGTTTACGATTCCTCAACATGAGTCATTGCAACTTGAGTCGTTAATAATACCCAGGCGGCATTACAACAAAAATGACACCTATAGAATGAGTATTTCTGGCGTTGATATGCTAGTTAAGTTTACTGAAACTTTAGAACATCATGAAAACTGGTTACGCGTCATTTACACGCAAGTCATAGAAAGAAAAACGGCAGCTGCTCTCTCATGAAGTGATGAGAGCTTAGCTGCCGTTCACATGGATGACTCAGTATTATTTAGTTTGAGTCTGCTCTTCAGCTTGCCAACCGCCACCCATCGCTTTAAACAAACCGACTGTAGCCGCCAATCTAGCTTGACGACTTTGCACATAAGATAAAGCCGAGTCGTTATAAACACGTTGTGCATCTAACACATCTAAATAACCAGAATAGCCTGATTTATAGCGGTTTTCAGACACCTCTAACGCTTTTTTAGCCGCGATTTGGCTTTTATTAAGCGCGTCTTCACGTTCAGTATTTTGACGTAAATCGACCAAGGCATCATTCACCTCTTTAAAAGCTGTTTGTATAGCACCTTCATAGCTTGCTAATGCTTGCTTTTGTTTAGCACTCGCCTGATCCACTCTAGAGTTAAGCTTACCTGAATCAAATATCGGCAAATACAAACTTACGCCACCTGTCCAGATACGTGCTGCTGACTTCAATATATCGCCCAGCTCCAAAGACTCGCCGCCTAAACCAGCAGTGAGTGAAATGGTTGGATATAAGGCTGCTTTCGCAACGCCGATATTCGCATTTGCAGCAATCATTTGCTGTTCAGCCTGAGCCACATCTGGTCGAGCTTCTAATAGCCTAGAAGGCAAGCCAGCTGGTGGCGTTGGTGGAACTGGCAACGACTGTATGTCAGCACTGGCGATATTTAAACTTAACTTACCCGTCAATATAGCTAGCTGATGCAAGCTCAACGCCCTTTGTCGCGTTAGTTCAGCATACTGAGCACTTAGGTTTGCACTTGCCACTTCGGCCTGATATACATCTAAAGCTGACGCAACTCCACCTTCTAAGCGACGTTTAGTCAAACCTAAGCTAGCTTCACGACTTTTCATGCTCTCTTGCGTGAGCGTAATTTGCGAATCTAAACTGCGCAACGTCAAATAATTGGTAGCAACCAAACCTGACAATGAAAGCGCAACCGTATCTTTTGCATAGCGAGTAGAGAGTATTTGTGCACGCGCTGACTCTTTAGCACGACGCAGTTTTCCCCAAAAATCGATCTCAAAAGAAGTACCTAACTCGGCTTTAAAATCATTACGTGGATTCGTCGTCACAGGGTTACCACCCAGCTCAGTCACGCGTGATCGGTTAGCACCTGCATTCAAATCGACTTGTGGTAGCGTTGCGGCGCCAATCTCCCTAGCCAAAGCATCCGCCTCTTCTATACGTGCAACAGCCAATTTAATATCGGTGTTGCTTTGTAAGGCTTTGCTCACTAAATCATTTAAAAGCTGATCTTGATACGCAGTCCACCAAGTCGTTGAGACTTTGCTTTGCGCCTGATCCGCCTGCTCTGAGTATTGGCTAGGTACTGCCAATTTTGGGCGGAAATAATCTGGTCCCACCGATTGGCAGGCAGAAAGCAGAGCCATTGGTACTAGTAAACAAATAAGTTTAATTTTAAAAAGGCTTTTCTTATTCAAAGTTAAATGTTGCATCACACTGTCTCCTGCTTATTGAGGTCTGTTTCAACATGTCCGTGGTGACGCACATGCTTGCCAGACAACCAAGTAAAGAACAGTGGGATAAATATTGTCGCAACAAACGTTGCCAATATCATACCGCCAAACACGCCAGTACCCATTGAACGTCGCGCTGCAGCACCCGCACCAGAAGCAATCACCAACGGTACAATACCTAACACGAACGCCATTGATGTCATGACAATTGGTCTAAACCTCATTCTGGCGGCTTCAAGTGCAGCTTGCGCTACAGGCATACCTGTTTCCATTTTTTGGCTAGCAAACTCCACAATCAGAATCGCATTTTTTGCCGCTAAACCAACCAATGTAATCAAACCAATTTGAAAGTAAATGTCATTTGGCATACCGCGTAACAACACAGCCAACAATGCGCCTGCTAAAGCAAATGGCACAGCCATAATCACAGCCAATGGCAATGCCCAAGTTTCAAATTGCGCTGCAAGAATCAAGAACACCATGATAATTGCAAATCCAAAAGCCATAATCGCCGCTGAACCTGTACGTTTTTCTTGGTATGCTTGGCCTGTCCAAGCGATTTGGTAGCCATCTGGCAAGTTTTCTGCCGCCACTTTTTCTACCATTTTAATCGCTTCGCCAGAACTAATGCCTGGCGCACCACCACCTAACACTTTGGCTGAAAGCAATCCGTTATAACGCTCTAGTTGCTCCGCACCTACAATGTTGCTCACTTTACTTAAGGCTGAAAGCGGTACCATTTTGCCAGCATTTGAGCGTACATATACTTTGCCTAAGTCTTCAGCCTTCATGCGGTATTCCGCCTCAGCTTGTAACTGCACGCGATAAGTGCGACCAGATTTATTAAAATCATTCACGTATAGCGAACCCATTGTACTTTGCAAAGTAGCGTAAATATCAGCCACTGGTACACCTTGTGAAATAGCTTTAGCTTCATCAACCTCAACAAATAGTTGCGGCACTGTTGGGCGGAAGAACGTATTGATACCCGCTAATTCCTTCTCTTTTTTGAGTGCATCGGTAAAACTTTTCACAACCGCAAATAAGTGTAAAGGATCAGAATCACCACGACTTTGCACATAGACTTCAAACCCGCCAGAGCTACCTAATCCACGAATCGCAGGTGGATTAAAGGCGATTGCCATGCCATCAGGCTGACTCATCCCTATACCAAACAAC
>JAYTRW010000181.1:0-1578 GCA_043745985.1 Methylotenera sp. | reverse complement strand
GTACCGCAAAAGAAAAGGCAAGTGTTTTATCTTTCACACTTGAAGGCTATAAGAGTGAAGAGGTTGGCGCTGCACTTAATCAAGAAGGTATTGCGGTTCGCTCAGGTCATCATTGTGCGCAACCTATATTGCGTCGTTTTGGCTTGGAAACGACGGTAAGAGCATCGTTAGCTTTCTATAATACCTATGCAGAAGTCGATGTGTTAGTGAATGCCTTGCTGCGTTTAAGCTCCACTAAAGCGCCGACTAATTTTAACTAAACTTGAACGGTGTGAAGCTTTAGTCGCCCTAGCTTAATCATTCTAGGTCACATTGGAAGTGAGTATGAAAAAAGTCTGGCAGCCCGTGTGGGTTAGCCAGACGACTTTAAGATTGTTTAAACGTTAATCTAGTTTAGCTTGTGGGAGAGCAATGCTGCCGCTTGATTTTAGGCGTTAGCGGCCTTCACCTTAAACCAATTAAACGGCTAAACCTTGTGCGTCAAATAAGCCATCAAACAAAACTGTGCTTAAATAGCGCTCGCCTGAATCTGGCAGTATGACCACAATCGTTTTGCCCGCATTTTCTGGGCGTTTTGCATAGCGCACGGCCACTGCAACTGCCGCTCCACAGGAAATGCCAGAGAGTATGCCTTCTTCACGCGCTAAACGCTGTGCATAGAGAATGGCTTCTTCGTTAGTCACTTGTGCGATGTCATCCACAATCGTTAAATCAAGGTTTGCTGGTACAAAGCCAGCACCTATCCCTTGAATTTTATGCGGTGCTGGCTTGATTGCCTCGCCTGCGCGATGCTGGCTGAGCACTGGGCTTGATGCCGGCTCAACGGCCACCGTCAAAATTTTCTTATGTTGAGTATTTTTAATATACCGTGAAACCCCTGTTATGGTACCGCCTGTGCCTACCCCGGCAACAAAGATGTCAACATTGCCATCAGTTGCGTTCCAAATTTCTGGGCCAGTAGTTTTTTCATGAATCGCTGGGTTAGCTGGGTTTTTGAATTGCTGAAGCAATACGTAGCGGTTCGGGTCAGAAGCCGCGATTTCTTCGGCTTTGGCAATGGCGCCGCTCATGCCTTTTACGCCTTCTGTGAGCACCAGTTTTGCCCCATAAGCGACCAGAAGTTTACGGCGCTCTAAGCTCATGGTTTCTGGCATGGTCAGCGTCAGCGGAATACCACGTGCAGCCGCAACAAAGGCTAAAGCAATGCCAGTATTGCCACTAGTAGGCTCTACAATTTCTTTGCCAGCGCCTAATAAACCGCGTTGTTCAGCATCCCAAATCATGGCAGCGCCAATGCGGCATTTAACCGAGTAAGCGGGGTTGCGACCTTCAATTTTTGCTAACACAGTCGCTCCTGCGCCATCGGTAACACGATTCAGCTTAACCAAAGGCGTATTGCCGATAGACTGTGCATTATCTTCAAACCAACTAGACATAAGAACTCCCTAATGAATAATAACTCTTGTACCGATGACAGATACAAAAGTTGAAAGACATCAATATACAATTATTTTCGCAAGACCTCAAAGCACTCATGATGAATACCTCAAAGGCCTTGCGATTAAAAATCTCGCAATT
>JAYTRW010000180.1:0-15388 GCA_043745985.1 Methylotenera sp. | reverse complement strand
AAGAGATGGCGTAATAATAAACTTATGGGAGCTATATGAATGTAAGCTTTCTTAGCTACCAAGGTGTAGGTCGAGTTTTAACCCAACACATTTTACTTAACTTAGTGCATCAGCCCAATTATTAGGTGTTTCATATAAACGTACTTTTTCTAATTTTAAATGGTTGCCATATGTGTCTTGATACTGGCTTTTAAGTATTTTAAATGCTTCAGCAGCCATGTTCTCTGCGGTTGGTACGGTAGGAAATACCACCGTTTTGTGGTTGGGTAGTGAGTTTAAAAAGTCCAATATCTCTATATCGTGTTGATATACCAAAAATGCATGGTCCCATACATTAACAACGGCACTTTTTGCTATCGCTTTTACGTCTGAAAAGTCCATTACCATGCCGTTTTCAGAGGTATTTTCAAGAGTAATGATGTCGCCAGAGAGGGTGATTTCAATGGCATAGCGATGTCCATGCAAGTTTTTACATTGGCTTTTATGGCTTGGAATACGATGCCCAGCGTCAAATTCTAGGCGGGTGGTGATTTGCATGGCGGTGACTTAATTGAGAGAGTATGATAATTATACGCTGACTGTTTATTATTTTAAGCTAAGCGTAATTCAAAAATTTTAAGCTGTTTATTTGAACTTAAGTGAGTTGTTGCGTTTTAAATGCGTTTAACCAAGTGACAAACTCTTCAAAAGACATAGGTTTTCCGTAGTAATAACCCTGAATCTTCTCGCAGTTCATTTCTTTTAATATGCTGAGGCATGCTAAATCCTCAACACCCTCAGCAATCACCTCTTTACCTAAGCTGTGGGCTAATTTGATGATAGATTTAACAATGGCTTTGTCTTGAGTTGAACTAGAGATGTTTCGCACAAAACTTTGATCAATTTTGACGATATCGATTGGCATATTGCGCAGGCGTGCCATGGATGAGTAGCCTGTACCGAAATCATCTAGGGCGATTTTGCAGCCCAATTGTACAATTTGATCTAGTACCTGCAACACTTTTACTTCGTCAACTAGAATGTCATTCTCAGTGATTTCAATGGTTAGACTGCTAGCAGAGATACTCCACAGGCTAATAGATTGTGACAGTAGTTCGGGTAAGTCCGAATCTAATAAATCGCTACTACTTAAGTTGATTGTCAGTGAAATATTGTGCTGGTGGATAGACGCTAACTCAGCACAACGTTGACATGCATTATTGATCAACCAGCGTATGAACACTTTACCAAAACCTTTTTTATAGATAACCTCAATCAACCTAACAGGTGAAATAGACTGCCACTCTTGATTCGGCCAGCGCAATAACACTTCTGCACTTTTACATTGTTCAGTGATACCTACTTTGTCTGATAAAGATTTGTCGTTAACAGTGACTATCGGCTGCAAGAACAGTGATAGTTCATTTTGCTGTAATGCTTCAATAATAGCCCCATCAAGAAGTTGCGAATTCATGAATGACGAGGAGATATTCTGATCGTATATTTTAATTGTCTCATTTTTAACGATGGCTTGATTTAAAGCTAATTTAGCGTACTCATAAAGAAAAATGGCGTTTGTTTGTATGTTGAAAGTGCTTATAGCACCAAAGTGAGGGTTTAGTATTAAAGTGATATTTTCCAGCGGGAGTGCGGTTTCAAAAGCGTGCAAGAGTTTTGTAGCGATTAGGTTTAATTGAGTTGGCGACTTTAAGGGGTTAATTAAAACGGCTAGATCAATAGCACCTACATGAAATAAGGTTGCATCATCATTTAAGTGTTGTTGTATGGTGTATATAGCCGCCATCATCAAGTTAGCTGTTGCAGAGTTTAGTTGAGATGCTTCACCATGGTTGATGTTGAGGTTGATTAATATCAAACCCAAGTGTGCTGACTCGGGTGGATTAGCAGGCTTTGACAAATCATTTTGCTGGTTGTTATTTAAACTCTGGATGTTGCTTAAACTTAGGTTAAGTAAGTTGAGTAATAAATATTGATTTGGGAGGCCTGTCTCTAAATCAAAGTTTTGTACATAACTGAATTTATATTGTTCTAGCTGGTTTGTTACACGTGCTATAAGGTGAGTGAGTAAACTTTGAAATTGCACATTTTTGCTAGATTTTAATTCTAAACAACGCATTAGCAAAAATGCGGCATCTAAATTTGCACCTAATTTGTAATCGTTAAGCCAAGCAAGCAGAAAGTTGTTTATTTGTTGGTTTAGCTGAGACCAACTTAATTTTTGTGGCCAACTGCTAATAGCGAGCGTTGTGTTTTTTAATATACTATTTCCAGCGTTATACGGCTCAGTTTTCACAAACTGTTCAAACACTAGGGAATTGAAAACATAGTCACCCATAACGTCAGAGGCTTTTATGTTATAGCTAGTCATCAGTTGCAGGAGTAAGTTTGAGTCTAATTGGATTTCAAAATCTTGGTATAACGTTTTGGTGTTGGATTGATGTGATAGTTGTAATGTGATGTTAGTAAGATTAGGCATAATAATTGTTAGCACTTAAGCCATAACTATCAGGCGGCAATCCTCTTAAAATTTTATAAGGTTCGCCAGAAGCTGTCAGTGGTGAGTTGATTAAATTTATAATTGCTGGGTATTCATTTCTAGATTTGTCTGGATTGAGTAAGATCATGATTCTAGGAAGCAAGCGCCGCACACTGTTTTGTTGAATCACAACGCCAACTTCACCAGAATTCAGTTCCACAAGCGAGCTCACCGGATACATGCCTAAAAACTGTACTAGTTGGTCAATCAATACACCGTTAAACTTAAAACCACGTAGAGAGTGAATTTCTTCTAAAGCGATTTGGTTGTAAACACCTTTTGCATACACTTTGTTAGTGGTCAGCGCACAATAGGTATCAACTAGACCAGCCATCTGACCCGTTAAACTTATTTGGTTGCCTGATAGTTTATATGGATAGCCGCTACCGTCTATGCGCTCATGATGTTGTGAAACCGTTAGAATAACTGTGCTGGAAATATTTTCTGTGACTTCTAATAAAGCAAGTGCATGCTCAACATGCTTTTTTAGAATTTCAAATTCATCATGCGTGATTTTGTCTAATTTATGTAATAGATCAGTAGAGATTTTTGCTTTGCCTATGTCCTGTAGTAGCCCAGCCAAGCCTAAATCTTTTACTTGCTTTTTTGGTAAGGACATGAAATTTGCCAATGCCATGAGCGTAATTGAAACGCTCATAGCATGGTTGTATGAATAGTCGTCGGTTTGCTTCAGCTTAGCTAGCCATAACAGCGCATCAGGGTTGCGCTCAATGCTTTCTACCATACCATCCAAGGCTTCATGGATTTTGGTTAAATCAATTTCGCGATCTAGTGCTAGCGCCTCAAATATCTCTTTTGTCGCGAGTTGTGATTTCTCATAAATGGGGTAAATAGCCGCTATTTCATCTTCTACAGGTGGAGCTTCATCAAAAATAGTAATTTTGTAACCATCGTGACGGTCTTCATTTTTTGCTAGGTGAGTTTTTAAAGCATTTTTATCAATATTGGATTTGAGCTTTTTCTGTTTGCTACCCCAACTAGTGAGTCCGGAAATAAAATTAGAAAAATCAGTTTTAATCTGTGTGGCTAGCGTTGTATTATCAGCACTTTTATCATCCCTAATCTCAACGACTTTATTGTCATTAATATACTGTACTTTAAATACGGCATCAGAATTGGTGATTTTTGTTTCACTAGATAGAACAGCTTGATTCCCCGAGTGTATTTCTTTAAGAATATCAAGAAATGAGAACTTAACATTTGGTGTGCCAAGTTTCGTAGTTTTATTGATAGAATTGCTAGTTCGTTTGCCAGTATTATTGTCTATTGTCACTCGATTAATAGAGCCATCCCGCTTAATGGCTACCTGCTCTTTAGGCGCCGCTGTATAGTGACGGCCAACAGACACGGTGCGGTCTACATAGACAAATTTGCACAAAGATGCAATCGTGGTAATTTGCTCATCGTCTTCAATAAGCAGGCCTTCAAGCATAAAAGGCGTACCCAGCCATGGCCTGTCCAGCTCACATACAAACATTCCTATATCTAATAGGGATGTTTGTGTTTTTTCGCGGCGAATGTCGGTCATTCAAATGCGCTTTTGGATGCTTCAGTTAGTACATGCACTATCATTTTCTTATTATACTGCAGGCAATTAATTTAGTTGAAATTTTTACATTTGTTAACCTGCAATTTTACATGCTCTTAATGCAGTTTTAATTCTTTTAAGCAACGATAGCTTATTTTTTGTATTTTTGGAATGTATTAAAAATGATTGTAGCTAGATTTCTAAACGCAGCATTTTATAAATAGCGAGTCTTTCGGGTGTTATTTTGTGAGTTTCTACTGAGAATGTAATTGCACAGTCTGGTTCTTGTAAATGTTTACAGTTATTAAATCTACATTTACCTAGATATGGTCTGAACTCTATAAAAGCGTGTTCAAGCTCATCTGTGCTGAGGTGATGTAAGCCAAATTCTTGCAAGCCTGGTGAATCAATTAACTGGCTATGTTCATCAAGGTGGTACAAATGTGCGGCAGTAGTGGTGTGTTTTCCACTATCTAACACATGGCTGACTTCGCGCGTGCGTACATCTTCATTAGGTAAAAGCGCATTAATGATGGTAGATTTCCCCATGCCCGACTGACCAACTAAAATACTTGCTTCATTCTGCAAGTAGGGTCTAAGCATTGAAATGTCTTCTTTTGCTGACAGTGAAAGCACGCGGTAGCCTAAATCCGTGTAAAGCTTTAGTTTCTGCTTGGCATCATCATTGTCAGCTAAGTCACATTTGTTTAAAACAATCAACGCTTTGATCTTTGCCGCTTCTGCAGCTATCAGGCAGCGATTGAGCAAGGCTTCGTAAAAACTCGGTTGCGTGGCAAGTACAATAATAATTTGTGTGACATTAGCCGCGAGCATTTTGCTTTTGAAGGCATTGCTGCGATATAGCAAGGTTTTGCGTGGCAATGTTGATTCAACGACGCCTTCGTGTTTGTCTGTAAGTTTTAGGGTGACAACATCACCGCAGGCTAAATCGGTTTTTTTGCCGCGTGTTACACAGCTGATGCGCTTTTTATCTGCTAACTCAACTTTAAACCGTTTGCCATAAGCGGCAACGACGGTGCCTTTAATTACAGAGTCATTTAGTTGTGATGTTTGCTTGGTTTTTGCCGCTAGAGTAGTAGTCAAATTATTCAGTAAATTTATAATAGGTTTGGTTGAGGTATTTGGCGACATTGAGTTCTTCATCTTCAAACCATTTGAGGCCAATCATAGTGTTGCAGCTACGCACTTGTGCAACCAAGCCTTTAGATGTTTTTACTTTGCGAAATTCACGAGTATAAATGCCAGAGCCATCACCACCAAAGTTTTCGGCATGACAACTGACACAGCTCTTTGCGACTAGCGCCTTGCCAGTGTTAACATCTGCAGATGTAAATAGTTCGGCAGATGCAAGACTACTAAGTGCGAGACCAAATGACAATATTAAACTGCTCAATAATAGTGATTTCATCACAACTCTCCAACGTACCTTGCGTTTAACTAGTATATGCTGCTAATTTAGAAATTCTAATGCTAGCAGGAGGGTGAGAGTCATAAAAAGCCGAATGTAATGGATCAGGCGTGAGCGTAGAGGCGTTATCACGGTAAAGTTTAACCAATGCCTTGACTAAGTCTTTAGCGCTAGCGTGATTGGCAGCATAGTCATCGGCCTCAAACTCATTTTTACGTGAATAGCTAGCCATCATTGGGCGCAATAAAAACAAGAATATGGGTGATACCAACAAAAATAGAATTAATGCCATGTAATGACTAATTTGCGTTACGCCTAAGCCTGCGTAGAACCATGGTTGATTGATTAACCAACCTAATAAAGCCAATCCTAAAAAGCTCATAGAGAACAATAATACAATGCGTTTAATGACATGATGGTGCTTAAAATGACCCAGTTCATGCGCAAGCACTGCTTCTATCTCGTCTACATTTAATCTTTCAAGTAATGTGTCGAAAAACACCACGCGTTTTGATGAGCCGAAGCCCGTAAAATAAGCATTGCCATGACTGCTGCGTGATGAGCCATCCATTACAAATAAGCCCTGTGATTTAAAGCCACATTTTGTAAGTAAGGTTTCAATACGCTGTTTTAGATTTTCATCCTTTAATGGAGAAAATTTGTTAAATAACGGTGCAATAAATGTTGGATATACCGCTAACATCACAAGGTTAAATACACTCCAGATTACCCATAGGTATAACCACCAATATTGCCCCGCACCTTGCATAAGCCACAAAGCAGCAAATAGAATAGGTGCGCCTAGCGCTAGTCCTACCAAGCTGTGCTTTACGAGGTCACTAAAAAACATAGTGGGTGTCATTTTGTTAAAGCCAAACTTTTCATCTACAACAAATGTTTTGTAGTATTCAAAAGGCAGGTCAATTGCGCTGCTAATTAACATCGCGCTACAAATGACTAGCGCACCACGAATAATTTCCTGTGTTGAAAGTATATTGCGCCAAATATCATCAATCCACTGTAAACCACCGCCTAGGGTCAGTGACACTAGTAACAAAGCTTGCACCACGGTTTCGGTAATGACCAGCTTTGTTTTAGCCGTGGAGTAGTCAGCAGCTTTTTGATGCGCATCCAATGCAATATTATCTTTAAATGCCACTGGTACTTGATTGCGATTAGCCTGTACATGGGCAATGTGTCTACGCGCAAGCCAGATGCGAACGAGAGTAGTGGCAACGAGCAAGCCAATGAAGGTGTAGGTAAGAATTGATGTTGGTGCAAAAGGCATGTGATTAATGTCTCAAATTGTGGAATAACTATCATTAATAGTTAGCCAAGTGTAATCGTTAAATGTAAACGTTAAGTGAAATAAGTTAATATGTTGGTATTGTGAAGCATTTTCTTGGTGTTAGTTCATCAAGTTCGCTTATAACTTAAATTTTAATGGAAATCATGATGGCCGAAACAATTACCAGCACTAATCAGAATAATTTAATTTGGCTTGATATGGAAATGAGTGGCTTATTGCCAGATTCTGACCGTATTTTAGAACTCGCTGCGGTGGTTACCGATGCAGACTTGAATGTATTAGGTGAGTCTCCAGTGTTTGTAATTCATCAAAGTGATGCAGTTTTAGACGGTATGGATGCGTGGAACAAAGGCGCACATGGTCGTTCTGGCTTAATTGAAAAGGTGAAATCTTCAACGTTGGGTGAAGCTGAAGCCACACTGCAAATGATCGTGTTTTTAAAACAATTCGTGCCAGCTAATAAATCACCTATGTGCGGCAACTCAATCTGTCAGGATAGGCGCTTTATGGCGCGTTATATGCCGGATTTGGAAAGCTTTTTCCATTATCGTAATTTGGATGTCAGCGTTTTTAAAGAGCTTGCACGCCGTTGGAAGCCAGAAATCTACTCAGGGTTTAAAAAAGCGAGCAAGCACGAGGCATTGGCCGATATTTATGAATCTATCGATGAGCTAAAGTACTATCGTGAGCACTTTATTGTTAAGTAAAAACTGGGTCGTTAAGTAATTGCTGGTAATGGCTTAGGCAAAAAAGAGGGCGTCTATCAAGACGCCCTAGAGGGAGGAGAAACTTGCTTTGGAGAAGCATAATATTAATAAAGCATATACTATGCCAAGTTTCTCACCTCATTCAATTTAGCTAAATTTCATTCATTTCCAAGCAGCTTTTTATATTCAGCCAAATATTCTAAAGCGCTTTTATCCCAGCTTAAATTCTGTTGCATGCCATTCTTTTGAATCTGTTGCCAAGCTTTTGTATCGTTATTGAATACATTTAAGGCTTGTTTAATACAGCTTAACAAGCTTGCAGGGCTGGCCTCACTCATCACAAAACCATTCGCTGTTTTGTTTTTAAACGTGATAATGTTGGTATCAACCACTGAGTCCGCTAAGCCGCCAGTGGCGTTAACGATAGGCGGTGTGCCGTATGCCAAGCCATACAGTTGGTTCAATCCACAAGGCTCAAAGCGTGATGGCATGATGAACATATCGCATCCAGCCATGATTTGGTGTGATAGTTGCTCGTTATAACCGATAGTGACGCTGACTTTGTTCGGATTGTCATTAGCAAGATGTCGGAAGGCATTCTCAAGCGAACTTTCACCGCTTCCCAGTAAGGCTAGTTGGCAACCAGAATCCACCAGTTTCTGCACGATAGGCACCAGCATATCCAAGCCTTTTTGATGTGTTAGGCGACTTACTACGCCTAATAATGGTGCATTTGCATCAATTTGAAGCCCAAGTCTTTGCTGCAAAGCATTTTTAACTTCTTTTTTACCCGCTAATTTACTTGCGCTATAAGTTTTGGTGAGATGGAAATCTGTTTCAGGGTTCCACTCTTCGGTTTCAATACCATTCAGGATGCCTTTCAGCTCATTGCTACGCTTGCTGAGCAAGCCTTCCAAACCGAAACCAAACTCTGCCGTTTGAATTTCTTTTGCATAGCTTGGGCTTACTGTTGTAATGGCATCTGCATAGAAAATTCCAGCTTTTAAAAAAGATAGTTGGCCATGATATTCAAAGCCTTCCAAGGTGAAATTGCCGTGAGGTAAAGCTAAGGTTGTCAGCCAACCTGGCGCGTAGCAGCCTTGAAATGCCATATTGTGTAAGCTAATGATGGACTTTGCTGGTGAATGCTCTACTAGCTTCATATAGGCTGGTGTTAAACCTGTTTGCCAGTCGTTGCAATGCACAATGTCAGGTTGCCACTCAGGAATGGGGCTGTTTGGCCCGCTAATCACCGCTGCTGCTTTAGATAAAATACCAAAGCGCACAGGATTATCTAGCCATTCCTGCCCAGTAGCGTCTACATAAGGGCCACCCTCACGTTCATACAAACCTGCCGCTTTTATCACCATGACTTTGATGTCAGTGTCTAAAATCGTTCCCATCATGAGTTCAGCGCTTTCAATGACGGGTAAATTTTTCAGCGTAGCGAGGTGGTGTAAGTCATCAAGTTGCTTTAAGACGGAGGGATAACCTGGTACCAAAATGCGTACATCAACGCTTAGGTTCTGTAATGCGGAAGGTAGTGAGCCGCTTACATCGGCCAAGCCGCCGGTTTTTATTAAAGGGAATACTTCAGATGTGACGAATAAAACGCGCAAAATATACTTTCTGCATAATGACATTGATGCATTATTATATTGTATAAATTAATGGCTATCACATTGTTTCAGGAGCATGCATGGGATTTAACGGATTTTTAGCGGTGGGTACTGGCGCAGCAATTGGCGCATGGATGCGTTGGGGCTTAAGTATAATGCTTAATGCAAGCTTTCCTGCGTTACCATTAGGTACTTTGGTGGCCAATTTGGTTGGTGGTTATCTTATTGGATTGTTCATGGGAGTTTCTGTTCTGTCTTCAACATTAGCGCCAGAAGTTAGACTTTTTTTGGTGACGGGCTTACTCGGGGGGCTAACAACATTCTCTACTTTTTCTTCAGAAACCGTGACCATGTTGACCAGAGGGCAATATGGTTGGGCGACAACGCATATATTAGTGCATGTGTTGGGATCGCTAGCCATGACGGGTTTAGGTTTATGTACAGTGCAAATCATACGCAGCTAATATGCATCAATACTATTAACGTTTTATAAATTAAGAACCTAGCAATAAAAAAGCCCTGAAGATTCAGGGCTTTTTTATTGCTAGGTTCTTACCTTAATGCATTTTTTACTTATTTTGTGTTTCCACCATCACTAAAGGTTCTGCACTTGCATCTGCTTTAGCATTTTTCTGCCAATTCGCAGCTTTACGTGGTGTTTTTGGTTTAACTTCTTCAACAGATACTGCTTTTGGTGCATCAGCTTTAGTTTCTACCAATTGTAAACCTTCAGCAGCTAAATCAACTGGTTTCGCCTCTGTTTTTGGTTTGCGTGGGCGAGCAGGGCGCTTGTTGTCCGCTTTTGCTGGAGCAGCCTCTGCCGTCACAGCAGGTGCCGCTTCGTTAGTGGCTTCAGCTTCCACTACTGGCGCTTTAGCTGCTTTAGGTTTCTTGTTATTTGATTTAGGTGCTTCGCTTGCTTTAGTCTCTACAGCTGGTGTAGTACTTTCGCTCGCTGCGTTTTCAACAGAAATAATGACTTCCTGCGCTTTTGGTTTAGCTTGCTCTACTGCCTTGGCTTGTTCAGCAGTGATTGCCACTTCAACGTTCACGTTTGGCTGATCGGCACTCATTTCCTCATTGGGAACGAAAGGGCGATTAGCATCACGTGCCACTGAATCATCACGGTCGCGACGACCACGGCGGTTGTTGCGATTACGACGGCTGCCAGTGCGCTCTGCTGTTTGCTCAGTTGTTACACTCGTGGCTGGTGCATTGTTTGCAACGGTTTCAGGCATAGCATTGACAGGCTGATTATTGCGTGGCTTGTCATTGCGATTTTGATCAGGGCGCGCCTGTTCATTTTTAGCTTGCTGAGGTTTTTGTTGACGCGGCTCTTGCGGTTTGGCTTCTGTAGGGCGTGCGGTCTCATTATTACGATTTGGACGACTTTGTTGATTGACGTCTTTCTCTGGACGATCACCACGGCTACGTTCGTTACGATTGCGATTATTACGGTTGCGGTTGTTACGACTGTTTTCACGACGTATATCTTCCGCTTTTTCCGCTTCAGTTTTAGTTGCTTCTACTGCTGCAGGTGTTGAAACAAAAAAGTTTTTAATCTTTGTAAAGAGTGACAACTTAGGGGCTGCAATCACTTCAGCTTCTTTTTCAGCGACAATCGGCGCAGGCGCTGCAGGTGTTATGCCTTTTACGGCAGCCACTGGTCTTACTGCTTTGGCAGTTTCTTCTGCAGTTGGAATGAACGTAGTTTCAGCAGGCATTTCTACCAGTTTGTAACTTGCACGATTAGTTTCCTCATTCACGTCATCATGCTTGATACGAATGATATTGTAGTTAGGTGTTTCAAGGTGAATGTTAGGAATCAACACCACTTCTACGCCCATGCGTTGTTCAATTTTGTGAATATCAGCACGTTTTTCGTTAAGCAAGAATGTGGCGACCTCAACAGGTAATTGCACTTGAATAATGGCGCTGTTTTCTTTCATTGCATCTTCTTGCGTAATACGCAAAATGTGCAATGCAGTAGATTCAATACCGCGAATATGGCCAGTGCCGCTACAACGTGGACAAGGGATGTGGTTAGTTTCACCTAAACTAGGACGTAAGCGTTGACGTGATAACTCTAGTAAACCAAAACGTGAAATTTTACCTGTTTGCACGCGTGCACGGTCAACATGCAAGGCGTCACGCAGAGCGTTTTCAACTTCACGTTGATTGCGTTGGCTTTCCATATCAATAAAGTCAATCACTACTAAGCCGCCTAAGTCACGTAAACGTAATTGGCGAGCCACTTCTTCAGCCGCTTCAATATTGGTGTTGAATGCAGTATGTTCAATATCGCTACCGCGGGTTGCGCGGCCTGAGTTAACGTCAACTGAAACCAAAGCCTCAGTGTGGTCAATTACAATTGCTCCACCTGAAGGCAAGCGGACTTCACGTGCGAAAGCAGATTCAATTTGATGCTCAATTTGAAAGCGCGTGAATAGTGGAATTTCATCTTGGTAAAGTTTTACACGATTCACATTGCCTGGCATCACGTGGTTCATGAACTGTACGGCTTGTTCGTGAATGTCAGGAGTATCAATTAGAATTTCGCCAATGTCAGAGCTAAAGTAGTCGCGAATCGCGCGAATCACTAAGCTACCTTCTTGATAAATTAAATAAGCCCCAGCTTGCATTGCAGACGCGCCATCAATGGCTGTCCACAATTGTGTGAGGTAGTTTAAATCCCATTGTAACTCTTCTGCATTGCGACCAATACCAGCAGTACGAGCAATAATGCTCATGCCTTTTGGTACTTCTAATTGCGCTAATACATCACGTAATTCGTCACGGTCTTCGCCTTCGATGCGGCGTGAAACACCACCGCCACGTGGATTATTTGGCATTAATACTAAGTAACGACCAGCAAGTGAGATAAATGTCGTGAGTGCAGCGCCTTTGTTGCCGCGCTCATCTTTATCGACTTGAACGATAAGCTCTTGACCTTCTTTTAATGCGTCTTGAATGCGAGATTTACCGTCTGCGCCTTCTTTGTAGTAGCTGCGCGCTACTTCTTTGAATGGTAAAAAGCCGTGTCTATCCATGCCATAATCGACAAAAGCCGCTTCTAGTGAAGGTTCGATACGAGTGATGACACCTTTGTAAATATTGCTCTTACGTTGTTCTTTACCAGCGTGTTCGATATCTAAATCAATCAGTTTTTGACCATCTACAATCGCAACGCGTAACTCTTCAGATTGCGTTGCATTAAATAACATGCGTTTCATTGTTTTGCTCCTGTTAGGCTCAGGTGGCAGACTCAATGCTTATTAAGTAAGCAATTGATATTGAAGGCTAATTAAGGTTGAAGTGCCAGAAGTTCTGGCCGAGATACTGAAGGCGCGGTGCGCAAATGTGAAATCTAACGATTTTAACTTAGCGATTTAAATTCAGAGCATGAGACAAGTGTCGCTGTACTCTTAAAAAGTTCTTAAAAAATGAATCTTTAAGCTTTAGCTTAAAGATTTGCTAAGTGTGCAACTTACCTCAGTAAGTTTCCAGAGTCAGCCTCAGTTTTTAATATCTTGTTTTAATTGAATAAATCAAATTAAAATGGGTTTTTTGTTCGTTAAATCAAACTAATTATTGAAATTTATGCCTGCTGAGGCTTAAATTCGTTAAAATTCTGTCTTCAGTAAATGCAAATTTAGCAAACTGCTAAATTTAACTTTTCCCTTAAGTCGCGCTTTATGTTTATTTGTCTGCGGCGGCTTGAGCGCTATTTTACTTGCTGCTACTTTATAATATGGCGAGCTGCATTAACCAAGTGTCTGTTTTACTTTTAATTACATAAGCTTGCGTTTTTATAAAGCGCTTTTCTAAGTAATTGAGAGTATTCTTTATTACCAATTAATTTTAACTTTAATTAATGATCATACAAGTATAGGCTACTACAAACATTTAAGCAAAGTATGAACAATATAACACCACAAAATCAGCAGCATAGTATGGATAACTTAAAAAATAAGGTAAGTGAGTTAGCTGCGGCTTTTCTCACAGTTGATGAAGCGAGTGAAGGTCAGCGCGTTGATAATTTTTTGACCAAAACCCTCAAAGGTGTACCAAAAAGCCATGTCTATAGAATTTTGCGTAGCGGCGAAGTGCGCGTTAATAAAAAGCGCATTGATGCGGATTTTCGCTTAACGATTGGGGATGTTGTCAGGGTTCCTCCAATACGTGCAACGATTGTTGAGCATGTTGAGTCAAACGTACCAGCTGTTTCTAAATTTGAAAACACTATTATTTTTGAAGATGATGCAATGTTGGTCATTGATAAACCAGCTGGTTTTGCCGTGCATGGGGGCAGCGGTGTGAGTCGCGGTGTCATTGAGCAGATGCGTTTAGAGCGTCCAAAAGCTAAATTTTTGGAGTTGGTGCACAGATTAGATCGTGAAACTTCAGGTGTCTTGATGTTGGCAAAAAAACGTAGCGCGCTAGTGGCTTTGCATGAAGCGATACGTAATAACCAAACGGATAAGCGTTATTTAATGCTGGTTCGAGGCGAGTGGCTAGAGGCAAAAAAACGCGTGGTATTAGACTTGCAAAAGTATCTCTTACCTAATGGTGAGCGCCGGGTGAATGTGGTGACTGATATTTCAAAAGACAAATATAATGAGCGTCAATCTTCTGAAACGATGTTTAAGTTGTTAAAGAATTTTAGCCATCCAGTATTAGGTAAATTTAGTCTGCTTGAGGCGCAGTTGGTGACTGGGCGTACTCATCAGTTGCGAGTCCAGTTGGCGCATTTAGGTTTTCAGATTATTGGTGATGATAAATATGGTGATTTTGCCGTGAATAAGTCATTAGTAAAAAGTGGCTTAAAGCGTATGTTTTTACATTCGTCTGTCACAAAAATCCGCCATCCTTTGACCAATGATAAGCTTGAACTAGTCGCGCCTTTGCCGCCTGAGTTGAGTAAGTTTTTAGTAAAATTAGAGTCTTAAATGTGAGAAAGAGTAAGTTTGAATGACAAAGCAGTTTGATTTAATTGTGTGGGATTGGGATGGTACTTTAGCTGATTCTACAGGGATGATTACCAATGCACTCTTAAAAGCGGCAGAACAAGTTGGGCTCCCAGCGCTATCACCACAAACTGCGAGTAATATTATCGGGCTTGGTTTGCGTGAATCTATTCAATCCTTATATGGCGATATTCCAGCAGAGCAAGCACAAGCGCTTGCGACGCAATATACGACGAACTACTATGCAGGTGAAAGCGAAATCCCTTTATTTGCGGGCGCGGTTGATACCATCAAGGCACTTAATAAACGTGGATTTAAATTAGCGGTCGCCACAGGTAAAGGTCGGCGAGGACTTAATCTAGCTTTAGAACATTCTGGGCTTACTAAGTATTTCCATTCAACGCGTACCGTAGATGAGTGCTTTTCTAAACCACATCCGCAAATGTTAGATGAGTTGATGGAGTATTTAGTGGTTATGCCTGAGCGCACATTGATGATTGGCGACACCAGTTATGATTTGCAAATGGCACAAAATGCAGGCGTTCGCTCTGTGGGTGTGACTTATGGCGCTCAAGCTGCCGAGCAATGGCAGCATCTTAACCCTGTGGAGCAGTTTTCTGACTTTGCTGATTTGAGTACATGGTTGCTCGAACATGCTTAATCCATTGATATGATGCAAGTGATATGACACAAAATACCATTATTTTAAAAAGTGAAGCGTTAGAAGATGGTGCTAAAGGAGTTAGATTTCCTTTACCCATGTTAGGTGAGTTTGCAACAGGGTTTGTCGTGCGTTTCCACGGCAAACCTTATGCTTATGTTAACCAATGTGCGCATGTGCCGATAGAGTTAGACTGGAACGAAGGTGATTTTTTCACAGCTCAAAAAGATTATTTGATTTGTTCTACGCATGGTGCGCATTACCGACCAGATAATGGTTATTGCGTTATGGGGCCTTGTAAAGGTAAAAGTTTAAAAGCAATACAAGTGACTGAACAAAACCAAGAAATATTAATCATTCTAGATTCAATTAAGTAGTATTCATTTAGAAACACTAAGGAAAGCTAATAATGTCAGAAGATAGTCAACAAAATATTCCATTAAACCACTCAAAGTCAGACGATACAAAATGGCAGCGTGATGCGATTGAGAAGCTTGCTAGTTCTGCGTTGACTGAGCAAAGAACAGCGCGACGTTGGAGTATTTTTTTTAAAGGGCTTATGTTTACCTATTTATTTATCATCTTATTTCTGACGCTAGGTTGGTTTGGTG
>JAYTRW010000179.1:0-5216 GCA_043745985.1 Methylotenera sp. | reverse complement strand
GATTTTAACGTTTAAGGCTATAACAAGCTATCAATTAAATGATTAAAGCATGCCATAATTACTGGCTTAAAAATAAGCACTTAAAAGCTAAAGGAATCCCATGCGATCAAGCGCAAGATCTACCAGAGCCAGTGCCGCGATTGATAGACTAAAAAAACGTAGCGGCAACGAAAATTATTCAATGTCTATGAATAGCGGCGCAATGTTTAGCTTGCTGCTAGCCACTGGTGGCGGAGACTCAACTCGTTTATGCGAGCCGATGATGATGGAAGAGTTTGTGGCGTTTGTGAATGCTTACGGCCCACAAACGCCTAAACGTGTCAGTAAGTTAGATATTGAATTTAGCAAACAGCTGACTAAAAAAAGCGAATAAGCTTACTGTATTTAAATGTGCACTCGCGACCCTAATTCAATCACGCTATTGCTTGGAATGTTGAAATACCCAACTACGCTGCCTGCATTTCGTGACATCAGTGCAAATAAATCATCCCTCCATTTAGCCATCTTTCCACCAGGACCAGAAATTACAGTTTCACGACTGATAAAGTATGAGGTGGTGAATGGGTCGATTGAAATGCCGACCAAATTACTTTCTGCAAGTGTTTTAGGAATGTTAGGTGTTTCCATAAAGCCATAGTGTAGTTTCACTTGCCAGAAGCCCGCGCCAATCTCTTTAATTGCTACCTGTTGTTCTTTTTCTACAGTGGGTGTGTCGACAAACTCTACCGTGAGTATCAGATTTGTTTGATGTAAAACCTGATTATGTTTCAAGTTATGCATCAGCGCTTGCGGCACGGTATCTGGGTTTGCACAAAGAAATATAGCAGTACGTTCAACTCTTGCTTTGGTATCGCGGGTGATGTTTTTTACAAAGTCTTCAAGCTTAGGGTCATCTTCGTGAATATGTTGTAGCAAAATTTCACGACCTTGTTTCCATGTCCACATAATGGTGACTAAGCTGATGCCAAGCGCAATTGGAAACCAACCACCTTTGAAAAACTTGGCTGAACAAGAAGTCAGTAATAGCAAATCTAAGGCAAAGAAAGTAATAGTTGCGCTCAATGCTAGCCACACAGGATATTTCCAGTTGTGGCGTATCACAAAGTAAGTGAGTATTGTCGTAATTAGCATGGTGCCTGTCACGGCAATACCATAAGCTGAAGCAATGGCCGATGAACTTTGAAAAGCGATGGTCAGCATGATGACGGCAGCCAATAATAACCAATTGATTGCGGGCACATAAATTTGGCCTGATTCACTTGCTGAGGTATGCAAGATTTGCATTCTAGGTAAAAAGCCAAGCTGTATGGCTTGCTGCGTAATGGAATAAGTGCCTGAAATAACCGCTTGAGAGGCAATGATTGTTGCCATTGTTGCGAGTATCACGATTGGCATTAACCATTCTTGTGGGAACGATAGATAGAACGGATTGCTCACAGCGGCTGGTGTTGTGAGTAGTAAAGCGCCTTGACCAAGATAGTTAAGTGCTAAACATGGGAAAACTAAGCATGTCCACGCGATGCGTATCGCGGGCTTACCAAAGTGGCCCATGTCTGCGTAGAGTGCTTCTGCCCCAGTAATGGCTAATGTGACGGCGCCTACCGCTAAAAATACGCCAGTTCCACGGTCAGCTAAAAAGTGAAACGCATAGATTGGACTCAATGCATTAAGAATAACTGGGTTTTGCAGTATGTGATGCACACCAATAATACCTAGTGTGGCAAACCAAATGATGACGATAGGCCCAAAGAATTTACCGACTGTGTTTGTGCCATATTTTTGAACGGCAAAAAGTGAGACTAAAATGGTCAGCGAAATTGGCATTACAAATTTAGATAGTTCTGGCTTGATCAGTTCCATTCCTTCAACTGCGGAAAGTACGGAGATGGCGGGTGTGAGTATGCTGTCACCATAAAATAAGGCGGCGCCAAACACACCTAAAGCCAATAGTATTTTTTTACGATTTGGTGCAGAACCTGAGCTAGAAATAGCGAGTGCCAGCAACGCCATCACCCCCCCTTCACCTCGATTATCTGCTCGTAATACCAGTATGACGTATTTCAACATGACGACTAACATCAATGCCCAGAGCACGGCAGAGATGGCACCAATGATGTTAGCTTGATTAATCGCGATACCAGTAGATTCGCTGAAAATTACTTGAATGGTGTACAAGGGGCTTGTTCCAATGTCGCCGTAAACAACGCCGATAGCCCCTAAAGTCAGTGCTGCCAGACTTTTGGATTTTATATTGGTATTCATGATGTGTTTTAAATGCCTTGTATAAATGAGACAAGATCATTAAAACAGCCTGGGTGTATCAATCACATAAACAAGATTGAAGTTTTATTTAGGTCGCGGCAAGTCTGTAGCCTATGCCAGCTTCGGTCAATATATAGCGTGGCGTAGCTGGAGTTTTTTCTAAACGGGCACGTAATCGCCCCATATGGATGCGCAAGTAATGGGTGTCATCGACATATTCAGCGCCCCAAACGTCAGTCAGTAATTGGCGGTGTGTAAATGCTTTCCCTGGTTTTGTTACCAATATGAATAACAGCTTAAACTCGATTGGGGTTAAATGCACAGCTTGTTGATTTAACAGCACGGTGGAGTTGATGGTATCAATAGTTAACTCATCTACGTGATATACATCATCTCGTAATGACATCATTGCTGTGCGTTTGAGTGCTACTTTAACTCTGGCGAGCAGCTCATTCACGCCAAATGGCTTGGCTAAGTAATCATCAGCACCATCGTTAAAGCAATCTACTTTTTCTTGCTCAGCTTGGCGTGCAGAGAGCACCAGTATTGGAATATCTGAATTCAGGCGCACGTATGAAATCACCTCTCCACCATCGCCATCAGGTAGATTTAAATCCAATATCAGCAATACAGGTTTGTTTGTACTCAACAAACGCTTACCTTCTGCAATAGTGTGCGCACAAAGGGTGTGGTAGCCATTAGCCTTTAAGCTAGATTGTAAAAATTGACTGATCTGCAAGTCATCTTCAATCACTAGAATATGGTTATTGGACATCAATAACATCTTAGATAGGCATACTTGGGATATACATACTTGAGTCTGGCACGCTAAAACTTAAGGTGGCGCAAGCACCGCCGTCATCTCTATTGCAGAGGATGAAATTTGCACCGTGCGACTTGGCGATTGCTTGCACAATAGAAAGCCCTAAACCAAAACCTTTAGCTTTAGTTGTCGTGAATTTTTTAATAGATAATAAATCTGTTTCTTCAGCAAAACCTTTACCGCGATCTTTTACGCTAATGTTCAGCATTTTATCTATTTGACTGACTTCAATCAGTATCGGCCCATCACCTTCATAAGCTTGCTTTGCGTTATCAATTAAATTAACCAGCGCTTGAGTTAATAGATTTGCATTACCTTTTATTAATTGTTCAGATTCACTAATGTTGACCTCAATATTGAGTGTTTCACCACGATTTTTATACAACTCGCAGACGATGCCAATAAGCTCTTCAGGCGATTGCCAGTCCATGGGAATAGGCGTAGCCGAATGTGACTCTAGACGAATAAGCGAGAGTATATTCTCAGTAGTGCTCGCTAAATATCGGGTTTGAGAGGCGATTAAGGCGGTTAACTGTGCCGTTTGCTCCGCATTCAAATTAGATTGTTGTAAGGTGGTCGCAGCGCCTAATATCGACGTGAGTGGTGTGCGCATGTCGTGCGAAATTGATGCTAACAATGCATTCTGAATGGCCTCCTCTTGCGTTGCCAACTCTGCAAGCTGGGCTTTTTCACTATTGATGAGTCGCTGATAAGCTTGCGAAATTTGATCTACACAAGATTTGATGGCTGAATAGGTTTCTATACTTTCTTCATTATCGACTTTATCAACGACTAAAATTGGATCAATGCTTGGTAAGCGGTTGAAAGGCAGCAACCACTGTTTTGATTGAGTGATAGCTTCAGTCCAGTAGTCAGTGTAAGGGCTAATGGGTTTGCCATTATCTGAAACCCAATTCAATAAACGCTTATCTGGTGCTGCTATTACATCAGATTGAATACTTAAGCTATAGCTGTATTTTGACTCTATCGAGTTTGTTGGCTGAGGCATGGCGATAGCGAATGGCTTATTGAACTCTTTTTGCAGTAATGTGCAAGTATCCAACAAAAGGTTATCAATATTGTTTGCGAGTGCCAAACGCTCAGCAAGCATCCGAGCAAATTCTGCACGTTGCGCATTGATGAGCGCTTGCTGTGATTGAAACTTGAGCTGCTTAACCAGCGATGTAATGACGGTGGATACGATCAGAAAGCAAACGAGACTTGTCCATGATTGAGCATGCGCAACTTCAAAGGTATAACGCGGCTCGGTGAAAAAGTAGTTAATTGCTAAAAAAGCTAGAAAAGCCGTGCTTAATGCGACAAAGAACTCACAAAAATAAGCTGCCGTGACGACTACTAGCAAATTTAACAGGGTTACTCCAGTAATCCCTAAAGAAGCGAAAAAGTTGTAATTAAAGGCAGCCACTATTGCCAATAAAACAAGCATACTCAATAACTGTAAACCCTGTTTTTGCATTTTTAGACTCCTAATTCATTACAATAAATCAGAGTTTACGGCTTAGGTATATCAATCGCATAAACATGCAAGCGCAAAAATGTTATTTTAAATGTTCTCATTCTCATCCTCATTGACTTCTGCGGCTGTATCATCGACAACATTCGGTTCAAATGCTTGCATCATTTCGTTGCGGCTCAATGGCGTTTCTAAACTAATTCTACCTATTGCACCGCTACGGTAATCTGTTAAGAATGCCACTGCGGTTTTTTCCATATCCCATAAACCATCGTGTCGTTTATATGAGCGGCGTTTAGCGATGGCTTCGAGTAAGTCTACACCGTCCATTTTTAGCACATCTAAAAATCCACCTTCATGTTTCATGGTGTCTAGTTTGTAGCGTGCGTTGATAAGCGCTGGGTAAGTTTTAAGTAAATTGTTGGCTAGGAAAGTTGCCACATCTTCATCAATCACCGCATTGCGACCAATCGCGTGGCTGGCGGCTAGCATGTAGCCGTCGCTTTCATATTGAATTTTTGGCCACATCATGCCGGGCGTGTCGGTAATGCTCATGGTTTCACTAATGTCAAAACGTTGCTGACTTTTAGTCACAGCAGGCTCGTCGCCCACTTTAGCTACACGGCGGTTGAGCAGGGCGTTCATCAACGTTGATTT
>JAYTRW010000178.1:0-1583 GCA_043745985.1 Methylotenera sp. | reverse complement strand
TCGGACTCACGAACTAGAGTTGCGAGAACACCCTGCTTTGGGCTGATCGTCAAGTTTTTACCTGGGAGACGTAAAAACTCTTTGGGGCTCCCGTGTGGAGGTAGCAAATCCCCACTGGGCTGACAATCACAGGACGGTTTCACACACAGAGAAGTTTTATCTACTTTCTGTGCCGGTATTTTTACCGAAAGTTGGCTGGGAATATTCTGGAACAACTGATATTTTGCTATTGTGTCCCTCGAGAGGATCAAATCAATAGGAGAGTTGTCTAAAAGAATCGGCTTTATATCAAAAGTCTCAAATTTATTTAGTCGCTCATTAAAATACGTGATACACAACAGAATTTTCTTGGAAGTGTCATAACAGTTGTTATAAAGACCAGAACAGACAACCTTACTATTACTGTCTACAATATAATCTATAAAACCTAAATTTTCTATCACTCGAGACGCTACGAAATCGTATGCGAGATTTCCCGTGTCCAGAAGAGCGTTAACGCTTCTTCTTGTTGTAGTCTCCTGTTGCTGGGAACAAGTGAGATACACAGGGATATAATCAGACGAGGAGCGGATAATTGGTAGTAGATTGTAGACGAACTTACCTTTCTTATATGGCTGTGAAGAGCTCGAAGAAGAAGCAGTCGAAGGAGCTGGGGGCTCAAAATGTCTCTTAGTATGAGGCGCGCCTTTTGGATGTTGCTTATTGGGCAAAAGGAAGTGCGGGCCTAAATCTTTCTCCAACGTAATGTGGGCTGCGGAGCCCACATACGGGGTGGATGTGTTATTAAAATACTTGCTGGTAGCGAAACGGCATGCCGCAACAACGTGATTGTTTCTACCGCACCCTGTACAAGAAAGATCAGTTCTTTGTACAGGACGTACGTTACGGGGAACCTGTGTTGACGGTGTTGTCTTCACTGTAGTTCTCTTAACTAAGTCATAACCGATATGATCGACCCCCTCTTTGAGATAGTCGAATTTTTTAATCATTCGGGTATAAACAAACATCCAATCCCTCACGGTCGTCACTGTCGTACCGCAATCGGTAGTCGAGAGAGCCTCAAGGAAAAAGGCTGAGAAATTTATATTTTTAATCGGTTCGAAATACCGATATAAAGCTTTCACACCAGCTAACTCATCTTTTGGAGTGCGTTGGGGGAAGTCGAATCGTATCTGATCCATATCCGCTATAAATCTGTGATTTATTATGTCGGAGGGAACAAGATTTAGTCCTTGGATGCGCTGGAGAAACGTATTTGTGCTAAACTTATCCACTGGTGGATAAGCTAGACGAACATGAATACAGAATTCTTCTCTAGTCCAAGACATCCAGTTTTCACATGCATTTCTCTTCACCTTATCCAAAGGATAAAGAGCCTCCAGGCGGTGGGTTAACCCTACGAAGTAGGAGGGTTCCACACAGTCTCTGGTCTCAAGGTGGGAATGTTGTGGAGAACTAAGCATGGCGATTATAATCGTCAGCTCTTCCTGAGTAGAAGATTTGGTAATCTTCTTATAACTCAAGGTATGATTGTTAAACGCTTTGATAACAACCGTCGGGGGTACTGGGCTTGGTATTGGATT
>JAYTRW010000177.1:0-15421 GCA_043745985.1 Methylotenera sp. | reverse complement strand
CTAGCTCAAAATTAGCAACCTTAGTCACAATATCAGCAGTATTTGCAACAACAACTTGTAATGGGGGCGTCACTTCACCTAATACTATCCCTTGGTCGCGCCAATAGTTAGCTAATATTGCAGGAAGTAAATAGTTGCCGATGGTCAGGCTAGCCCCAACAATAAGGGTACTAGGTGCATTCTCGTTAAAACTGTTTTCTAAACTGGTCGCGCCATTCACTAATGCCATAGCCTGTGGCAACATTGCACGCCCATGATCATTAAGCATTAAACGTTTACCCACACGATCAAATAGCTGTACGTTTAGCGTTTTTTCTAATTCTGCTATTGAGGCACTAATGGCTGATTGCGATAGCGCGATTACTTCTCCCGCGGCTGTTGTGCTGCCACTTTGCGCGATGGCGATGAATATTTGTAGTTGCCTTAACGTAATTCGCATTTCCATCCTCCATCAATAAATCTTCTAACTTTAAGTAATCTACCAATTTCATTGGTAGATTATACATAAATAATCTGTTTTATTTATTTATTATATGTGTGTAAAGTGCATCACAACCATCAATAACAAAGTATTTATGTGATTCATATTATGCAAACATTAATAAAAAACTATCTACCAGGTATCTCGTTAAGTCTTAGCATCGCTTTAGTCTCGCTGCTATTATCCAGTATCACCTGGCTGCAAAATCACGCCATTGGCACACTCACTATCGCGATTATTCTCGGGATATTTTTGGGTAATACGCTATATCCAAATATCGCGGCACATTGTGCAAAGGGCGTATTATTTTCTAAACAACGGCTACTACAACTAGGCATTATTTTTTATGGCTTTAGATTAACCTTTGCCGATATTGCCCATGTAGGTGCGCGTGGTGCTTTGATTGATGCATTAGTACTAACCAGTACCTTTGCGTTAGCTTGGGTTATAGGCCGTAAAGTTTTTAAGTTAGATAAAAATACCGTGATTTTAATTGGCGCGGGCAGCTCAATTTGTGGTGCCGCCGCAGTGATGGCGACTGAGCCTGTGGTGAAAGGTCGTGCTGAGCAGGTGTCCGTTGCTGTTTCTACAGTATTGGTATTTGGCACAATCAGTATGTTGTTGTACCCTGCACTATTCCAGTGGAATTTAAGCTGGCATTTTTTACCGACTAGTGTCGAAGCGTTTGGCATATTTACTGGTTCTACTGTTCACGAAGTAGCACAAGTAGTCGCTGCTGCAAAACCACTGGGAGACGTTGCGACTAATACGGCTGTGATTGCCAAAATGGTGCGTGTGATGATGTTAGCTCCATTTTTGATTTTGTTATCACTTTATATGGCACGCACTAAATCATCACAAAAGCACGAAGAGACCACACCCAAACCACCGATTACAATTCCATGGTTTGCCGTTATTTTTATCGCAGTGGCTGGGCTTAATTCACTTGGCGTTGCATCTAAAAGTGTAGTCTCAACCTTAGTGAATATCGACACCTTGTTGCTTGCGACGGCAATGGCTGGGTTAGGATTGGGTACGCATTTTTCAGCAATCAAACAAGCGGGATTTAAACCTATGCTACTCGGAGCCATCTTGTTTAGTTGGTTAATTATTGGTGGTGCGCTTATTAATACGAGCGTAACGGCATGGCTTGTTTAAAAGTTTGCTTGTACATTGTCAAACCTACACTGATTAAATGTATGCTGAGTGAAGTTTTTTTATCCCTCTCATTTACCAACTTAAGAGTGCCAAGTGCATTTAGAAAAGGATTATCCATGCATAAATCCATCTTTAGCTTTTACGCATTATTAGCATTACTTACTGGCAATTCGCAAGCACATGATACTACTACCTCTTTGTCCGCACCAGCAGATTGTCCCAGCATGAGCCATGAAGCTATGCCCCACGACAAGCGTAGTGACATGAAATCACACGCTCAGCCTTTTGTTGTCAACAACAGCATCCCATTTTCCGTCCTTATGGATCAGTCGATGGCCATCATGAATCAGGGCATGGCACAGGCACCTATGATCGGCAATCCTGACCATGACTTTGCCAGCATGATGATTCCGCATCATCAAGGCGCTGTGGATATGGCTAAGATTGAGTTACTGTATGGCAAAGACCCAGCACTGCGACGGCTGGCACAGGAAATCATTGTTAGCCAAGGTTCGGAAATCGCAGTGATGCAGATGAGTCTTAAGCAATTAACCGATATGAACCCTGACAACACATCCAAAGGACATCACCATGAATAAGTTATATGCCACGATGCTGCTTGCGGTTGCTCTACTGCCTATATTTGCAAAGAGCGCCTATGCAGGTCAGGCGCCATTTGCAGCCAGCGCGCTAGACATTGCCATCAGCAGCAAGGATCGTGTTTACCTCAGCGACCAAACCTCTAATACCGTTTCTGTTGTCAATCCGCTCTCTGAAAAGCTGCTCGGTGTTATCCGCTTGGGTGACCCAACACCAGGCAACCTAAGTCCGCTGTACAGAGGTCAGTTGTTGGTGCATGGCATGGGCTTCTCCTCTAAGGACAGCACGCTGGCGGTGGTGTCTATAGGCTCAAATTCAGTATCTTTTATTGATACGCAAACCAACCTGGTCAAGCATACCAGTTATGTCGGTCGCTCCCCGCACGAGGCCATGTTTACGCCTGATGGCAACGAAGTTTGGGTGACTGTGCGGGGTGAAGACTACATTCAGGTGCTGGATGGCAAGACCTATGCACCCACAAATCGTATTACCGTGCCGAATGGACCGGGCATGACTATATTTTCCCCAGACAAGCCCTATGGCTACGTTTGCTCCAGTTTTTCTCCAGAGACTGTTGTCATCGACACTAAGTCCCACGTGATTATTGGCCGTGTTAAACAGGCCTCGCCTTTTTGCCCAGATATAGCAGCCACGCTGGATGGCAAGCAAGTGTGGCTGACCTTGAAAGATATAGGCAAAACCCAAGTTATTAATGCTGCGCCACCCTTCGATACCATCGCCGTGTTGGATACTGGGCCATTGACTAATCACGTCAATATCGTCCGCAATAGCCGTGGCCAGTTCGCTTATGTCACCATCGGCGGCCTCAATATGGTCAAGGTGTTCACTACCGACGAGCATCCGCATCAGGTCGCTAGCATTGCCACGGGCGCCTTGCCGCATGGTATATGGCCATCCGGTGATGGTACACGTATCTATGCAGGGCTAGAAAATGCCAATGCATTGGCAGTGATCGAAACTTTAAATAATCAAGTGGTCACCACAATTGATACTGGGCAATCACCACAAGGCATTTTGTATATCCCGAATGCGGTACTAAATGGCAACGACCGCGATAATTTAGCCGCCATCGGTGCTGCTGCCGAGGCAGTGCATTTAACGCTACTTAATACAACTGACAGTAGAATGCAAACAACGGTAACGCTAAATAATCAAGGGCTAATTGATTTTTTGCAGGCGGCAGTGACTGGGCTGGAACCAAAGAAACCTTATGTACTGGCGCTGTCTGGGCATGCCGACGGCTCTGGCACGCTGGAGCCTATTGCCAATTTCATGAGTAACCCTGCTGGAGCAGCGGTTGTGACGGCGGTGGGGCCGCTACGTAAGGCAGTGGCAGGTAGCGAAAGTGCACCCAAACGTTATCTGGTGATAGCAGCTATCAATGATGGCAAGACCGGCTCAGCTTTGCAAGTGCAACGCTAATATCCTTTAGATGTGCCGAAAATTAAAGGAAGCTATGATGCATGCTCGACCAAGTTTAAAATATGCACCCAGTTTTATCTACGCTTTTGTGGCAGGGGTCATCGCCATTGCCATTAACACTGGCATACTGCAAATGGCAGACTGGATACCGTTGCAAACCGCACGTGGCGGGCTGCTTAAACTAATCACTCAATTACTGAGCGGCCA
Source organism: Methylotenera sp. (assembly GCA_043745985.1). Classification (GTDB taxonomy): domain Bacteria; phylum Pseudomonadota; class Gammaproteobacteria; order Burkholderiales; family Methylophilaceae; genus Methylotenera. Next base: position 11,532 of record JAYTRW010000177.1, on the reverse strand, counting down.
ATTAAATGGCAGCGCACTAGCCAGATTTTGGCTGGGTGCGGGGTTTTCACTTCCCGATTCAGCGGCCTTCAAGCTCGGTTTTCATGTGCTGGTGGGCCTGCTTATGGCCGAGTTTTATGCCTTTGTAGTTGAACCTTGGATTACAGGCAATGCCTGGAGAAAAGGCCTGATTTATGCCCTTATCGTATGGCTGGTGAACGCTTTTATAGTTTTGCCACTGACAGGGGAAGGCATTGCAGGGAACCGACATTTAAGCCTGGCTGGCATGGCCTACTTCGCGGTTGCTCATACCGTGTTTTTTGTGCTGCTGTCCTTGATTTATGCTCGACTAAAAGGTATTGCGATCAATTAAATATACTTAAGCTATTAGTTTAAAAGGAGTTAGATCGATATGAATATTAATAAAGAAGAAACAATTAAAAACCGCAGGCAGTTTTTACTCGGTGCGGGGGCTGGTTTATTGGGTCTGATGGTGTCAAATAGAACATGGTCGGCCGTGACTGAAACCATGCCGTTTGGTAACGGGGAGCGTGAAATGATTGCTTACCCGCAAAAACGTAAGCTGATGCGTATCACGACCCGTCCACCGCACCTAGAAACCCCGTTTGAAGTATTTAATGAAGGCATGCTCACACCAAACGACGCTTTTTTTGTGCGTTATCATTTGGCTAATATGCCGATGTCGATTGACCCTGATACTTACTTACTGACTATTTCAGGTTATGTAGATAGACCTATTTCACTATCACTTAAAGCGCTGAAAGCCATGGAAAAAGTGGAGGTGGTGGCGGTGAATCAGTGTTCGGGTAATAGTCGCGGATTTTCAACGCCTAGAGTATTTGGTGCGCAATTAGGCAATGGCTCTATGGGTAATGCGCGCTGGGTTGGCGTTTCAGTTAAAAGTGTACTAGCGCTTGCAGGTGTCAAAGAAGATGCTACCTTAGCCTCTTTTAATGGTTTAGATGCGCCTGTTTTACCTACCACGTCTGACTTTATTAAAACCTTAGCCATAGACCATGCGATGGACGGTGAGCCCATGCTCGCTTGGGAAATGAATGGCGAAGAGTTACCATTTTTAAATGGCTATCCAATTAAGCTGATTGTTCCAGGCTACTTTGGTACCTATTGGGTAAAGCATCTGAGCGAAATTAGGGTACTGAATACTACGTTTGAAGGTCATGATAGCTTTTTTATGAATACGGCTTATCGTCTGCCAGATAATGATTGCCTCTGCGTGCCAGCAGGTACAGTGCCTTCAAAAACCAAACCTATTACCAAACTTAAAGTACGCTCATTTATAACTAATATGCACAATGATGATCAAATCAAAATTGGTCAATCTACGGCTCTTAAAGGTATTGCTTTTGACGGTGGTAGTGGTATTAAACAAGTAGAAATTTCAGATGATGGGGGGCTTAATTGGCAACTCGCCAATCTAGGTAAAGATTTAGGCAAATACTCTTTCCGTGAATGGCAATTTAGCTATAAGCCTAGTAAAAAAGGTGAGGCTCAATTAATGGTGCGCGCAACTGGTAACGATGGTGAAACACAACCAATAACTGCTAGTTGGAATCCAGGTGGTTATATTCGTAATGTGGTTGAAACGACCAAACTTACTGTTGTTTAACTTGCTACTGTTTAAATAGCTGATACATAAAGGAAACACCGTGCTAAAAAATATGACTACGAAATTAGTAATTACCGCTTCGCTGCTTATTTCAATTCAAGCTATAGCTGCGCCCAAAAGTATTCAACTGCCTGAAGAAACCGCTAAGTTCAAAGAGTCCAGCCATCCTGGCTACCTCATTGCCCAACAAAAATGTAGTATTTGTCACTCAGCTGATTATATTAACCTGCAACCACCAGGCATGAATCTTAAGCAATGGACTACTGAAGTCACCAAAATGCAACATGCGTATGGCGCACCAATTACTGATAATGATATTAAAGTGATTGGTGAATATTTAGCGACCACGTATGGCAACGAAAAGCTTACAGCTATTACTACACCAGTGGCAACCACAGCGCCAGCAGTCAGTGTTAATGATGTTAAAACTTTGTTAGCTAACAATGCCTGTTTAGGTTGCCATGCCATCACACAAAAAATTGTCGGACCCGCTTATCATGATGTAGCAGAACGGTATCGTAAAAATCCTAAAGCACTAGATACCGTGATGGCAAATATTAAAGCGGGTGGCGCAAATAAATGGAGCGCTGTTCCGATGCCGCCGTTTCCAACGGCGACAGATGCAGAGTTAAAAGCGTTAGCTCAATTTGTACTGAGCCAATAATGTTTAAATTTGCAAATTAAGAGTTCATGTATGAGTGACGACACAGAAAAACTCACAGTTAAACCTAAACCATTAGAGTCTGACCCGCGCATATTTTTTGCAGCAGAACGTACGCTCTTAGCGTGGGTTAGGTCTGGATTAGCCGTGATGGCGCTGGGCTTGGTGATTGATAAGTTTGGCTTATTTTTATCTGTATTAATAGCTTCCAAAAGCAATCATTATTCCTCACATCAGGATTTATCGCATTATCTAGGCATGATATTAATCATGGTTGGGACGCTTATCGTATTGGGTGCGCAATATAACCATCACGCATATTTATTATGTTTACCGCCTGAGGATTTGCCAAAAAAAGCAATCGTTAGATTAGATTGGTTCTTAACTTTCTCTATTACAATTACTGGTCTACTGCTAGTAATATATTTGGTTCTTGCTTAATTCTAATAATTCCATTTGCTTGCAATAAAGCGGCCGTTAAAAAATATGTATAAAGGTGAACCAATTATTCATTGATCAGAGAAGGTCTGGATATACACAAAATTAAAACTAAACCGTAAGGTAAGTAAAAATACTAAATCCATAATATTGAAGTTAGACTAAAAATTATTTTAAACTTCAAATACACATAATTTTACGAAGACCCAATATTAATAGAGAATTTTGCACGGAGCAATTTGGTGCATTCTTCTGAGTGAAACTATCAAATAGTTGTCATTCCCGCATCGGCGGGAATCTAGGCAACTTTCAATATCACTGCTTTTAATAAGAGTTACTTATATTGACATCTGACTGGATTCCCGTCGATGCGGGAATGACGGTTAATTACACTCATCAGCCGAGGCTACGCATATGAAAGTTTTTATTACTGGCGCTTCTAGCGGCATAGGCGAGGCGCTTGCTACAGAATATGCTAAACGCTATGAAAATACAGACAGCACAATAGGGCTTGTTGCCAGGCGTAGTGAGCACTTACAAAAACTGCAATCTAAGCTACAAGAAACCTACAAAGTTAACTGCGCCATTTACCCGCTTGATGTACGCAATCATCAAGCGCTAGCCTTAGCCGCCACAGGTTTTATGCAGCAATATGGCACACCAGACATAGTGATTGCCTGCGCTGGCGTGAGCCGTGGAACGCTCACCGAACATGTTGAAGACATCGCCGCCTTTCAAGCGATTATGGATATTAACGTCATGGGCTTAGTGCATACCTTTCAACCGTTTATTGCCGCTATGCGCAAGGTTGGGCAAGGTCAATTAGTCGGCGTTGCCAGTGTTGCTGGAATTCGCGGCTTGCCAGGCGCAGGTGCTTACAGTGCGAGTAAAGCAGCCGCTATTAGTTATTTAGAAAGCCTGCGCGTAGAAATGGCGCCAGACAATATTGCCGTTACCACCATTGCACCAGGTTATATTCGTACGCCAATGACAGACGTGAATCAATACAAAATGCCATTCTTAATGAATGCTGATGTATTCGCCGATAAGTTTGCCAATGCTGTTGAAAACAAACGCCGCTTCTGTGTGATTCCATGGCAAATGGGTTGGATAGCTAGATTGATGCGCTTAATACCGCCATTTATCTGGGATTTTGCCGTGAAGAAAGCACCTCATAAAAAGCGCTTAGATTGGGATTGGCTATAAATATCCACACAAATAATTGATAGAATTTAACCAACTGTATTGTTCTGCTTTAGTTTAGTTAACCCCTGTCTTACCTTTTCTAAGCTATAGTTTAATTACAGACATCACTAACAGCGCTAAGCATAAACTATGCATGAAATCCAAGATATGATTGCCTGTGAGCAGTGTGACGCCGTATTTCACAAACTGTCGCTGGCTAATGGCGAAATTGCGCGTTGCACGCGCTGTGACGCAGAAATTGACCGCAATGCTCAAGAGCGGCGTAATCACTTGCTGCCATTGACCATCGCCAGCCTGATTATTTTTGTCATTGCGAATACATTCCCTATTGTCCAAATAGAGTTGCAGGGCTTAGTCAGCAAAACGACATTAATGGGTGCAGTATTATCCCTAAGCACCGAGGGAGCCTCACTGGTAGCGCTGCTGGTATTAGCAACCACTATATTATTCCCATTCATGCAGATGCTGATCTTGTTTTATTTACTCATTCCATCAACGAGTCCAAATGGCCGTCCTGGATTCAGCTTATTGATACGCGTGATGCAAGTGTTGCGCCCTTGGGGCATGATAGAAGTGTTCATGTTAGGCGTACTTGTAGCACTCATCAAACTATCAAACATGGCGACGATTATCCCAGGTATTGCACTGTGGGCGTTTTGCATGCTCACTGTCATACTTACCGTCGTAGTATCGTTTAACCCACGTTATCTATGGCAGCTGGAAGCCTCAGAACAGGAGGCACGATGATAAATGAGATACCGGCGAATATCACCGTGCAGCCTAATACTGAATCTAGCGCTGAGTTTACAAGCACTACATTCAAAACTGTCAGCAGCTTAGCCATGCTGGCCTGCCACCAATGTGGCAAACTCTGGAAAGATGCACAAGAAGGTGAATGCTGCCAACACTGCAACGCCACACTACATAAACGCAAGCCAGATAGTCTTAACCGTACTTGGGCACTCCTCATCACCGCATGTATTATGTATATACCAGCCAATATATTGCCAGTTATGATCACCAGAACTTTCTTTGATACGCATCAGGATACCATTCTGAGTGGCATCATTTTCTTCTGGGTATCTGGAGATTGGGTGCTAGCAGCCATCGTTTTCATTGCCAGCTTTCTTGTACCTTTACTCAAACTCACCTCATTATTGATATTAGTGATTACTGCACAGCGGCAAAGTGTGTGGCGGCAACTCGAGCGCGCTAAGTTATATCGTCTATTAGAAATCATCGGCCGCTGGTCCATGCTCGACGTTTTTGTCGTTTCACTTTTAGTGGGTTTAGTACAGATTCAGGGGTTTGCCCAAATCACTGCTGGCGTCGGTATAGTCGCTTTTGGCGCAGTAGTGGTATTAACCATGTTAGCCTCTCTCAGCTTTGATCCACGATTGATTTGGGACACTTCAAATTCCCTAACTTCTAGTCCATCAGCTATAGTCACTGATGTCTCACACAAAAGTAGTGCCAATTAAAGATAAAAGACAAGATGAAAGAAACGAGATGAACGAAGAGATTACCCAAGAAAATGTAGCTGGCCTGCCGACCCCAAAACGTAAGCAGCAACGTAAGTGGTTGCCGTCTCTGGTCTGGTTAATTCCCATTATCGCTGCAATTATTGGTATCGTCTTAGTGGCTAAAATACTAATAGATCGTGGTTCAGTAATTACCATCACATTCCGCACTGGTGAAGGCATAGAAGCAGGTAAAACCAAAGTAAAATACAAAGAAGTTGATATTGGTGAAGTGCAGACCATCAGCTTGAGTAAAGACCGCACTCTAGTGCAAGTCAAAGTGCAATTAGCTAAAAATGCAGAAAGCTTTACGACGATGGACACACACTATTGGGTGGTTCGTCCACGTTTAGGTGCTTCAGGTATCTCAGGACTAGGCACGCTGCTATCAGGCGCCTACATTGCCGCGGATGGCGGCGTATCAGAAGAAACAACCAAAGAGTTCACAGGGCTAGAAGTACAACCAACCGTGACGCGCGATGACTCTGGTAAGCAATTTATGCTGCATGCAAATGACTTAGGATCAGTCGATGTTGGCTCACCCATTTTTTACCGTCGCATCAAAGTAGGCAGGGTTTCCGCTTATGATTTAGATGAGGACGGCAAAGGCGTTAGCTTGCGCATCTTCATCGATAAACCTTATGACAAGTTCGTTGGTGTGAATACGCGTTTCTGGCATGCCAGCGGAGTCGATATTCAGGTGAACGCTAGCGGCTTTAAGGTCAATACGCAATCATTGGCTAGCGTGGTGCTAGGTGGATTGGCATTCCAATCGGCAAATGGTAACCCTGGTGCACTCTCTAAAGAAAATACCACATTTCTATTAGCACAGGATCAGGCCGATGCGCTTAAGGAGCCAGACGGCAGCCCTGAAACTGTCATCCTACATTTTAATCAGTCGGTACGTGGTTTAACCCCTGGTGCAACGGTCGATTTTCGAGGTGTAGAGCTAGGTCAAGTTAAGTCGGTGGGTATCGAGTATGACGCTAAACTTAAGCAATTCAATATGCCAGTGGTGATTGAGATTTACCCTGCTAGGCTCGGTAGTAAATACGTTAAAGATCAAGCTCAGTCGCCTTACACTCAGCAGCAACGAATACAATTTATGATTAGTCGTGGCTTACGTGCACAACTCCGCACAGGTAATTTGCTAACAGGTCAACTTTATGTCGCGCTAGATTTTTTCCCTAAAGCGCCACCAATACAGCAAGCATCAAGTACGCCAATCGAATTGCCAACTATCCCTAATGGTCTAGATGAGTTACAAACACAAATTGCGACGATTACCGGTAAGCTCAGTAAAGTGCCGTTCGATCAAATTGGTGTGGATTTGCAAAAGTCATTAGTCACGTTAAACCATACCTTAAACAGTGCTGAGAAACTGACAAACACACTGAACCAAGACGTAGCGCCTGAAGTAACCGCAGCGATGAAAGATGTGCGCAAAACACTTGATAGTGCAGGGCGTACGCTTGCAGAAGACGCGCCATTACAGCAAGATTTAAGACAAACGTTACAAGATTTATCACGTGCTGCAAGCTCGTTAAAAGTATTAACCGATTATCTTGAACAACATCCTGAATCGCTGATTCGAGGTAAAGCCATTGATAACCCTTAACTTCATAGCAGCATAGAAAGCGCTCACAACCTTGTAACATGGATAAGTAATATGAAAAATTGGAGTCATTGCATGAGTTTCACCAAATCTACAGCATTGATGCTTACGTTGGTTGCCGCGCTCGCGGCATGCGCACAACCTGCAACAACGCGTTTTTATACATTAAATAACCAAACGCACAACCAGCCTGCCGCTGTATCAAAAACAACGCCCATTGCCATTGAGGTATTGCCCGTGCGTGTTCCAGAACGCTTGAAGCGTCCGCAGCTAGTGCTTACTTCAAAAGAGACTTATCAACTAAAGATTCTTGAACAAGATCGCTGGTCATCTTCATTCAATGATGAGCTTCATGATGCATTTGTCAGTGGAATCACCAATCAACTTGGCGCGATTGATATTTCACATGGTCGCCGAGTAGCCAATCAGCCAACTTACCGCATCGCGATTGTTTTGCAACAGTTCAATGCCATTCCAGGCGAACAAGTTGAAACCAACTTTGCGTGGACGATTACCCGCTTAAGTACTGATTCCAGTGCAGCGGTTAATAGCACGTTATCGTGCCAAACCAGTATCAACAAATCGGTAAGTAACGATATAAATGCCGTAGTAAAGGGTATACGAGAAGCTGTAGCAGAAGCAATTCAGGCAATCTCTACGAACGTGAGTAGTCTTAATAATGGTGAAGCAGGTAAATGCCTATGAGCACAAACACCATTTTAATGAGATTTTGCCATGAAAGAAGTACCTCATAAGAAGCGCTTATATGGCGTTAAAGAATCACCCTTTATTACAAAAACACTACCCTTCATTTTGCGTTGCACATCAGGCGCAGTGTAAAAATAAAGCTTTTTATACCAATGACTTTTTGATTAAGCTGACTGCTGAAAGGGGATCCGCTTGAAGGAGTGGTTAGATTTTACTTCTCTTGCGGTGCCTTCTGATCTGGCACAAGACCGTAAGTGTCGGGAAAGTCAAAGTCACTGAAATCGTTGCTTTTGAATCGGCGTACTAGGTATGGTCGCGCTTTGCCTTTTACATCAGTGAGCTTCTCAAACGCTCGCTGCAGAGTGATGATGCAATTGTCAGTCGAATTCACAATTGTTCCAAAAACGTATGTGCCCAAAACCAGTTGCAATGCCTCTTGAGTGATGCTTCCTCCGTTAGGAATCACGGATGCAGCAAGTGCGGGTTGAGCTCGCTCCAAATGGAACGCCGAGCGAATGTTCCACTGGTTTAGTGCTTCAATGTAGTTCTCTTGTGCGATATAAAACTCGTAGAGGATAGATCGGCCCTCCGTTGTGTCTATCAGGAACGCTAAGTCTGGAAGTTGAAGCACACTCTTTGCAGTATCATACGGCGGGGTTGCTGGTATGGAAATGAATCGCCCAGGATTTTCTAGATGCCCGTGCACGTAGTCACGTTGAATCAAGACGACCGTGTTGATTTGTTGAAGTAAAGCAAACATTAGGCGATGTGCTGCCACATGGGCGTTGCTAAGCTCAATGGATTTCTGAAGACGACATTGAAGGGCATAGGCAAGCATTGCACCAATCAGCACACCTATCAGAGTTGCAAAGCCGTTTGCAAGCGCGTCTGCCGTGAAAGGCTTGATCATGCTAACTAAGTCTGCTGCAGACGTTGAGGCGGCGATGCTAATTGGTTGCGAGACAACGGTTGCGAGGAGAGTGATTGGCACCTGTGAAACCTAACGCGCAATCGGCTTATAACGAATACGTTTAGGTTTAGCGCCTTCTTCACCCAAACGTTTACGTTTATCGGCCTCATACTCTTGATAGTTACCGTTAAAGAACGTCCATTGCGACTCGCCTTCTGCGGCTAGTATGTGCGTTGCAATACGGTCCAAGAACCAGCGATCGTGTGAAATCACCAATACGCAGCCTGCAAACTCTAGCAAGGCATCTTCTAGCGCACGTAATGTTTCTACGTCTAAGTCGTTTGAGGGCTCATCGAGTAGCAGCACGTTGCCACCTGAAATGAGCGTTTTAGCTAAGTGCAAGCGACCACGTTCACCGCCTGAAAGCTGACCAACGATTTTTTGCTGATCACCGCCTTTAAAGTTAAAGCGACCAATATAAGCACGTGATGGCGTTTCGTAACGGCCGACGGTAAGAATATCTGAGCCACCTGAGATTTCGTCAAACACGGTTTTAGCGTCGCTCAGTGCGTCGCGGCTTTGGTCAACATAGGCCATTTTGACGGTTTGACCGATGTTCACTTCGCCACTATCAGGGATTTCTTTACCTGTAATCATTTTAAACAGTGTAGATTTACCCGCGCCGTTTGGGCCAATAATGCCGACAATCGCACCTGCTGGCACACTGAAGCTCAAATTATCAATCAATAAACGGTCTTTAAAAGCTTTGCTGACGCCGTTAAATTCAATGACTTGGGCGCCCAACCTCTCACCAGCTGGAATAAAAATTTCCTGCGTTTCGTTACGTTTTTGGTATTCGGCACTGGCTAACTCTTCGTAGCGGGCAATACGTGATTTACTTTTGGCTTGGCGTGCTTTTGGGTTTTGACGCACCCACTCTAACTCGGTATTCAATGCTTTGCGACGTGAAGACTCTTGTGATTCTTCTAGCGCCAAACGTGCTTGTTTTTGATCTAACCAGCTCGAATAATTGCCTTTCCATGGAATACCATGGCCGCGATCTAGCTCTAAAATCCATTCTGCTGCATTATCGAGGAAGTATCGATCATGCGTTACCGCCACCACTGTGCCTGGAAAGCGCACCAAGAACTGTTCTAGCCACTCCACAGACTCTGCATCCAAATGGTTGGTTGGCTCGTCTAACAGCAGCATATCTGGCTTAGAGAGCAATAGCTTGCATAAAGCCACACGGCGCTTTTCACCGCCTGATAACGGACCGATTTTCGCATCCCAAGGCGGTAAACGCAGTGCATCTGCGGCAATATCAAGTTGTGTAGTTAAGTCGCTGCCGCTTGCCGCAATAATGTTTTCCCACTTGGCCTGTTCTTCAGCCAGCTTATCAAAGTCTGCATCTGGCTCTGCATAAGCCGCATACACAGCCTCTAACTTGGATTGCGCCTCCATCACTTCACCCATGCCTGATTCAACCTCTTCACGCACGGTTTTTTCTGGGTCTAATTGCGGCTCTTGCGGCAAATAACCAATTGTCATATTAGGTTGCCATTGCACTTCGCCCTCAAACTCTTTATCCACGCCCGCCATAATGCGCAGCACTGTAGATTTACCTGAGCCATTTAAACCCAACAAACCAATTTTTGCACCTGGGAAAAAAGATAAAGAAATATCTTTAATAATGGTTTTTTTAGGAGGAACGATTTTGCTCACGCGGAGCATAGACATTACATATTGAGCCATGATTTTGTTTTGCGAATAAAAAATGAAAGCTTAACAGAAAGCCAGTTTGCTTGCTCGCTATCCCTTGCTGGATATTCGCTACTAGCGAACCTTTAGTCGCCTCAAGGATTGCCAATCAATAAGGTGAGGGGAATGTAGGTATAATGTGCCAACGATAAAAGGCAAAGCTTAAATGGCAATTAAATCCACAATTTATAAAATCGATCTGCAAGTTTCAGATATGGATCGTAATTACTACCAGCAACATAATTTAACCATCGCTAAGCATCCGTCAGAAACCGATGAGCGCGTGATGGTGCGGCTAATTGGTTTTGCCATGTATGCCAATGAAGCGCTAACATTTGGCAAAGGCTTAAGCGATGATGAAGAGCCAGATTTATGGCAAAAAGACCTGACTGGCGCTATTGAGTTATGGATGGATGTTGGTTTACCGACAGAAAAAGATATTCGCAAAGCGGCAGGGCGTGCCAAGCAAGTAGTAGTAGTGCTTTACGGTGGGCGAGTAGCTGATATGTGGTGGGCAGCAAACAGCAAAGTCTTACTGAAAACCAACAATCTTACTGTGATTAACTTACCTGAAACAAAAGAGCTCGCCAATATTGCAGAGCGTGGCTTTAATATCAGCTGTACCATTCAAGATGGGCAAATGATGGTGGGACATGATGGCGGTACTTTAGACATTACACCTGTGATTTTGAAAGAACCAAGTAGTTACTAGAGTGCGACTAATTCAACATTTTGCATGGCAGTTTTGAGCTGTGACTCATATAACTCTCGCTTAATGAGATGCTTAGAATGACAATTAATTATGATAATATAAATATATTAATGCATTGATTAATATATTTATTATTTAATATGTGATAATAATTATGATAATAATATATTAAATAAACAATTGAAATATATACAAATAATAATTTAGTTACATTTATTTATCTAATTAAGATAATATAGGATTTTCCACTTAAAATTATTGTATGGAATGTAATAGATGTTGACGCGCGTTTAAAACTGACCACCTATGCGCGTTGAATTTTGACCAAGCGTTTATGGGTGTAGATTACTACACCGCTGTGGATAAGTCGACCA